>RDDY01000003.1 GCA_003852805.1 Chryseobacterium sp. | reverse complement strand
ATGGTTAAAAAAGTATTTCTTTTTGCAATCGTGCTGAGCATCACAAACTACGCTCAATCCGGGGTGACGGAAACGGAGATTGTCGGAATAGATTTCACGATTCTTAGGAAGCAGTATGGTAGCACCGTGGAGCGTAATATCAACAGAATCAGCGTAGAGGCTGATGTCAAGAGTTTTGCAGCATTAACCAAAATGGAACTGAGCCACCGCAGCAGATTACGCAGTTATCAGTTATATATCACGAGTAGCAATAAAGTAAATCGGTTCCCGCTTTATTTTGTGCTGTTGGATGAAGACATGAACGAAATCCTGGCGCAACCGCCGGAATACCGCAAAGGATTGAACACCCATAGAATCGGCAATACCGGCGTTGCACCCGGCATGTATTATTTTGGGGTACGCTACGATCTTTCCAATGCCGACGTAAACCGGAAATTCACTTATGCTTTTAAATACACCGACAAGAGCGGCAAGAAAGTAGAGCGCCAATTTGTGGGGCCTACACTCGGCTTTTTCCGCAGTCGTGGAAAGAGCGCCGGTTACCTTATAGAGAACGGCGAGAAAACCCTGAGAGAAGACGTCGACATCAGCCATAGTCTGGAACTTCGGACTGCTGTAAGTGAGTGAACCAGTATTGTCGCCAAAGTTTTTATTTGTGAACTATTGACCGGTTCTGTGTAAGCTTTATTTATTTGCCTACATTTACTGTAAACTTTTATTTATTATGAACAAAAAAATACTTTTAACGGCAGCGCTGTCGGTGCTTGCTCTTGCCAATGCGATTGCACAAAAAGCTCCGCTCGCAGATCTGCCGTTTGATGGCGCGGTTGTACAAACGCAAAAGAACAATCAGGCAATCCCTACGACCAATTGGTCGGATAACGCCGATACAAGCTGGTACAACGCCTCGCAGACCGATTTCACCATCAGTACGTCAGCGCAACTTGCCGGACTCGCAAAACTCGTTTACGAAGGCAATTCGTTTGCGGGAAAAAGCTTCAAGCTTTCCGGGAATATAGATCTTGGCGCTCACCTTTGGATGCCGATAGGTTACAACATCGCCAAACCTTTTTCAGGAAACTTTGACGGCAAAGGCTTCACCGTGAGCAATGTTATTGCAATCCGCGCAGACGGGGACTTCTTGGGATTGTTCGGTCAGTATTATAAAGGCGCACTGAAGAATCTCAATATAGATAAAGCAATTATCGAAGGCAGAGATACCTTGGGTGCTTTGGTCGGACAGCTGTCTACCGATGCGTCCATCGACAACTGCCATGTTAAGAATGTCCAAGTGCTGGCATCGCAGGGTGCAGGGATGACCAGTGGTTACAATGCCGGCGGTCTTGCAGGTGCAGCCATTACCAACTCCACCATCAGCAACAGTTCTGCCCAAGGAACGGTAAACGGCTTTGCGCAGGTCGGCGGTTTCATCGGTTCGCCGTGGGACAAAGTGACCATCAAACAATGTTCTTTTGTAGGAACCGTCAACGGAGCCAATCTGGCCGGCGGATTTGTCGGTTTCAGCACATTCGCGTTTGGTCCGAATAAGGAAGTGGTCATTGAAGACTCTTATGCGCGCGCCACCGTGAACGGCGAAGACAGAATCGGCGGTTTTTACGGATATCTGCAGTCAGGCATTGTGCGCAATTCTTACAGCGCAGCGGTAGTGGACGGACAAAGCAATGTAGGCGCATTTGCGGGTGCGGTAGCCGGTGCACAGTTGCAGAATTTGTATTTCGATTCAACGAAATCCGACCTACCGGCCGTAGGTACTTTTGAAGGGCCGCCGTCTGATGTTATCCAAGGACGATCGACAGCAGAGATGAAAACAGATGCCTTTGTTGCCGCACTGAATGCAGGCCGAGCGCCGGCCGTTTGGATGCGCAGCGCTGCTGTCAATGACGGATATCCTGCATTTGTGAGTGCTAATATGTCAAGTGTAGATTTGATTAAAAATAAGACCAAGATCTATCCGACCCTCGTTTCATCACACTTGACGGTTTTGCCGGACGGACAGGTTTCAGGTTACTCTATTTTTGACAGCGCAGGCCGCATCGTTAAAGCAGGCACGTCGGTTACAGGTTCTATAGATGTTTCTTCCCTGCGCACAGGAAATTACTTGATAGAATTGACATATAATCACACTAAAACGGTACACCGTTTTATAAAGAAATAAAAATGAGTATCGCCTTGGCAACAGGGCGATTTTTTCTCTGTTTTTTAGCCTTATATTATGCTCTACCGTTTTATATTACTGCTGTTACCACTGTTTGCTTTTTCCCAAACCCACCGTTTTGTCTATGAAATGAAACACAAGCCGGATTCCACGAAGTCGTACTTGAAACACGATGAAGTGGTGCTGGACATTACCGGCGATGAAGTGAATTTTTATGAACACCAAGCCTTGCGCACCGATTCTATCAACGCTATTGGCAGAGGCCGCAGTTGGCACGGTGCGCCGCTTTCAAAACTGCGGCGGAAGCCGGGTTCTTCCGATAACATCAATTACGATATAATCAACGCCGATTATTACGCCTACAAGACGACCGATCCGCTCCCGTGGCAGATTTTGCCCGAGACAAAAACGGTCGGCCCGTGCACTGCTCAAAAGGCTGCGGCAGATTTTCATGGTCGCAGATGGACGGCGTGGTTTGCCAAGGATATTCCGTTTAATGAGGGACCATACAAGTTCAACGGCTTGCCGGGTTTGATTGTGGAACTGTATGACGACGGCGGCAATTTTAATTTTAAATTGCAGCGGATAGAAAAGCCCGCAAAGGTCAACACCGAAATTGTAGAAACGGTCTTCGGTAACAAGCCGTTGGAGATCAGCGAAGAAAAATTTCGACAGATGAAGTTGGCTTACTACAATGACCCTTACGCAAGTTACCGCGCGATGAAGCCGGGAACCTGGGCAATAATGCTCGACGACGAGCGCGAAATCGACACTGTGGAAGGATTAAATTCTGCCACACGGGTAACGCAGGCCGAACTCAGAAAGAACAACAATCCCATCGAGCTTGACAAAGCCATCCGTTATCCCGAAAAGTAACGGACATGGGAAAATAAAAGCTCCGCTTCGCAACATATGCGAAGCGGAGTTTTTTTAATAAATGTGTTATCATATAAACAGCATCAGCAGCGCCAAGACCAGTCCGCCGAGTGTGTAATACATGCCGCGCTTAAAGGCCTTGCTCTTAACATTGAACATCCAAAAGCTGGACAGCACGAAGAAGAACAGCGCCACACCGAACAGCGTATTTAGCGGCGACAGCTTTTCCTTGGACTGTGATTTATGCAGCGCGTTCATTTTTTCCAATACGTACGGCAGTTCCATTTTGCTGTAGCGTGCCTCGCCGGTGGCGGCGTTGTAGGTTCCTTGTTTAAAATGCAGAACATCGCCGTCTTGCTTGGTTACTTCAAAACCCTTGATTTTGGTTTTGTTGCCCAGCTGTTTTTCGTTCAGGTTTTTATCGAATTGCTCCACATATTTTTTCTTGCTTTTCATAAAATCTGTGTCGCGGTAGATCAACAGCACACCGCTGGCGGCGTATACCAACATAATGCCCGCCATAAAATAACCTAAGTAACGGTGGGTAATGCGCATAAAGCTTCGTGTGTTTTTGATCTTGTCCATTTGCCTGTCGGTTAAATTAGTAATCTGTTGTTTAATGTCTGCACACAACGCAACAACGGTTCATCAGGATTGTTTGGGCTGCGACAAAAAAATATCGGCAAATGTAAGCGATCCGTTTTTTTTCGGCAATAGCTATTTAGAATTAATAAAAATAAATTTGTTGACACCGTACAGTTCGGCAACTGTGGGAAAAAATGTTGCTCCCGGTAAAAAATGCAAGATTTTTGCTAGCACGAGATCGGCGGTATAAATGCTTGGCATCGCTGCCATAAACAGCAAACAATTATCCATGGACACAAACCATAAACCTGACTTTTTCGAGCGCTTTTCAAACGCCGCCACACGCTTTACCGGAACTTCTTACGCCTTTGTCATAGCTGCGTGTATGGTGATTGTCTGGGCAGCCTCGGGCCCACTGTTTGATTTCTCGGAAACCTGGCAACTGGTCATCAATACAGGCACCACCATCATTACCTTTTTGATGGTGTTCTTGATTCAGAAATCACAAAACAAAGACAGCAAAGCCATACAAATAAAGCTGAACGAGCTGGTGGCAGCGCACGAAAAAGCGAGCAACCGCATTGTTTCGATCGAAGACCTGACGGAAGCAGAGCTGGACAAGCTTCACCGTTTTTATGAAACCTTATCCGAACTGGCGGCCAAGGATCGAGACATCCATCAATCTCACTCCATAGACGCTGCCAAGCAGAACGAACAAGAAAAGCAAAGAAGCAAGCGGGACGGCAGACAGACACAGTAGAATTTGCATTATACCCTCAACTTACAAAGCCTCGATTTCAGCTATTTTTCAAAAAATTACGGTTTCAAAAACAAAAACTGCGCACCGCAGCGCTCGACCTCAGAAAATACTCTGAGGTTTTTTGTTAAAAATTAGAAATATTGTAAAGCTCTGTTTGTCAGTAAAGAAAATATCCCTAAATTTGCACACTCAATTTAAGGAAGAAGTGTGCCTATTTCAGAAGTAGAAATCACCGAAGCTTGATTGAATAAAAGTGAAAATCTTTTAGATATATATAAATAATGTCAGGTATTATTGGTAAAAAAATCGGCATGACAAGCTTGTTCAACGAGGATGGGAAGAATATCCCATGCACCGTTATCCAAGCGGGTCCGTGCTCGGTTTTACAGGTCAGAACCATTGAGAACGACGGCTACAAGTCCGTGCAGTTAGGTTTCGATGACAAGAGTGAGAAGAACGTTTCCAAAGCGTTGGCCGGCCATTTCAAAAAGGCGGGTTCTACTCCTAAAGCTAAGCTGGTAGAATTCTACAATGAATTCGTAGACGAGCTGAAAGCAGGAGATGAAGTAAAAGTAAACCTGTTTACGGAAGGTGAGTACGTAGACGTAACAGGTACTTCCAAAGGTAAAGGCTTCCAAGGTGTGGTAAAGAGACACGGCTTCGGCGGTGTAGGCCAGTCCACGCACGGGCAGCACAACAGATTGAGAGCTCCGGGTTCCATCGGTGCCGGTTCAGATCCATCCCGCGTTTTCAAAGGAATGAGAATGGCCGGAAGAATGGGAGGCAAGCAGGTAACAGTGCAGAACCTTCAGGTGTTGAAAGTAGATGAAGAACAAAATCTTTTGGTGGTAAAAGGGGCTGTTCCGGGTGCTAAAAATTCTTATGTAATCATCAGAAAATGGAACTAACAGTATATAACACACAAGGTCAGGAAACCGGCAGAACGGTGCAGCTGGACGAGGCGGTGTTCGGCATAGAGCCCAACAAGCACGCAGTCTATCTGGAAGTGAAGCAATACCTGGCTGCACAGCGTCAGGGTACGCATAAATCTAAGGAAAGAAGCGAGATTACTGCTTCTACCAGAAAACTGAAGAAACAAAAAGGCTCAGGTTCTGCGAGATACGGTGATATCAAGTCTCCTATCTTCAAAGGCGGTGGTCGTGTTTTCGGTCCCAAGCCAAGAGACTACAGATTCAAACTGAACAAAGCACTGAAGCGTTTGGCAAAGAAGTCTGTTCTTTCTCAGAAAATGAGAGACAACAATGTACGCGTGTTGGAAGACATGAGCATGGCTGCTCCCAAGACCAAAGACTTCATCACTGTACTGAACGCATTGCAGCTGAACGACAAGAAGTCTCTGTTCATCCTTCCGGAAGCGAATCAGAACGTATACCTTTCTTCCAGAAACCTTCCCAAAATCAAGGTAATGAACTACAACGAGATCAGCTCTTATGATCTGGTGAACGCTACCGAGATTGTATTCTTTGAAGGTGCTGTAGAGAAATTTCAGGAAAACCTTAAGAAATAAATCATGTCAGTAATTATCAAACCAATCATCTCAGAAAAGGCTACTTCACAAGCTGACCTGAACGGTGTATACAGCTTTCTGGTAAATACCGGAGCCAACAAGATCCAGATCAAGGCGGCTATTGAAGAAGTATACGGTGTGAAGGTAGAAGACGTGCGTACCATGATTTATGCACCGAAGGTTTCTTCCAAATACACCAAGAAAGGCTTGCAGGTAGGCAAGACCAATAAACTGAAAAAAGCTGTAGTGCAGGTAGCAGAGGGCGAGAGCATCGACGTATTTGCTACCAACTAATATTTTATAAACCAAAGTAATGTCTGTTAGAAAACTAAAACCTATCACCCCGGGACAGAGATTCAGAGTTGTGAACAACTTTGATGAAGTTACTACCAACAAGCCGGACAAATCTCTGACCGTTGGTATTAAGAAATCAGGTGGGCGTAACAATACTGGTAAAATGACCATGCGTTACACCGGCGGTGGACACAAGCGGAAATACAGAATCATCGACTTCAAAAGAAACAAATTTGACGTTGCGGCTACTGTAAAATCCGTAGAGTACGATCCGAACAGAACTGCTTTCATCGCTCTGCTGGAGTACGCAGACGGCGAGAAGAGATACATCATCGCGCCGGCTGGTATCAAAGTAGGTCAGGAAGTAGTATCCGGAGAAAATGTAAACCCCGAACCGGGCAACGCAATGAAGTTGCGCAATGTCCCGCTGGGTACTGTGATTTCATGTGTAGAATTGAGACCGGGCCAAGGTGCTATCCTGGCACGCAGCGCCGGATCTTCTGCACAGCTGACGTCCCGTGACGGTAAATATGCCATCATCAAATTGCCTTCAGGAGAATCTCGTATGATCTTGGTAGAATGTATGGCAATGATTGGTGCGGTGTCTAACCACGATCATATGCTTACCAACTCCGGAAAAGCCGGTAGAAGCAGATGGTTGGGCAGAAGACCAAGAACAAGACCGGTAGCCATGAACCCTGTAGATCACCCGATGGGTGGTGGTGAAGGACGTGCCTCCGGAGGTCACCCACGTTCTAGAAACGGTAAACCGGCCAAAGGTTACAAGACCAGAACAAAGAACAAAGCGTCTAACCGTTACATCGTATCCAAAAGAAAATAATTATGGCAAGATCACTTAAAAAAGGTCCTTTCATTCACCATACGCTCGAGAAGAAAGTTCAGGCCAATATTGAGGCAAACAAAAAGACTGTCATCAAGACCTGGAGCAGAGCGTCCATGATCTCACCGGATATGGTAGGTCAGACAATTGCCGTACACAACGGTAAGCAGTTCATCCCGGTATATGTTACCGAGAACATGGTGGGCCACAAGCTGGGAGAATTCTCTCCGACACGCTCATTCAGAGGCCACGGTGGTAGTAAGAATAAAGGAAGCAGATAAAAGCAGAAATCATGGGAAAGAGAAAACAAGATAGTGCTTTAGCTAGAAAAGCTGCGAATATGGACGTAGTGAAGGCATCTCTGAAAGATTGCCCTTCTTCTCCAAGAAAGATGCGTCTGGTTGCAGATATCATCCGTGGCGAGCAAGTAGACAGAGCGCTTTATATCCTGAAATACAGCAAAAAAGAAGCTTCTAACAAATTGGAAAAACTCCTTCTTTCCGCCATTGCAAACTGGCAAGTAAAGAACGAGGGACAAGACATAGAAGAAGCAAACCTTATCGTTAAAGAGATCTACGTGGACAGCGCCAGACAACTGAAAAGACTGCGCCCCGCTCCACAAGGCAGAGGTCACAGAATCCGCAAGAGATCTAACCACGTGACTTTGGTTCTCGGCAATAAAACAGAAAACATTTAATCAAGGTATGGGACAGAAAACAAATCCAATAGGTAACCGCTTAGGCATCATCAGAGGATGGGACTCTAACTGGTTTGGAGGGAACGACTTTGGTGACAGAATTGCCGAAGACTACAAGATCAGAAGATACCTTGATGCCCGTTTGTCTAAAGCCGGAGTTTCCAGAATCTATATCGAGAGAACTCTGAGACTCATCACCGTTACCATCACCACGGCTCGTCCGGGACTCATCATCGGTAAAGGCGGTCAAGAGGTTGACAAGCTGAAAGAAGAACTGAAGAAACTGACCGATAAAGATATCCAGATCAACATCTTTGAAATCAAAAGACCCGAACTGGATGCTGTATTGGTAGCAGAAAGCATTGCCAAGCAAATCGAAAACCGCGTGTCTTACAGAAGAGCGGTAAGAATGGCGATGGCTTCTACCATGCGTAT
>RDDY01000069.1 GCA_003852805.1 Chryseobacterium sp. | reverse complement strand
CTTTGAAAGAATTGCAACAGAAGAATCTTTGAATAAAGACAGGTTCAGAGATGCGATTGATGATTTCCTTTTCACTTCGAAGACACCAAAAATAAGCGACACTTTGAAACTGCTGGAAATAAATCCGAAGCTTACAGAAAGAAATAATATAGGAAGGAGAATTATTCAGAAGGTGCAGGATTTTGTGGATGTGTTTATTGATGGGGTTGTATCGTAAGGTCCGAAGCTCAGGGAATGTTACACGCAAAAAAAGGCGGAAGTCAAGCGTACGATGCTGGTCCTTGACCACTTGAAATGCAAGACTGTGTACCGGATCTTCGCCGTGATTCAACGAAAATCTAGCGAAGTGGTTCGACGCAGTCAAAATTAAACTTTGCCAATCTGCATAAATTTGCCGCGTAAATTAATGTGGATTATGCTTGCTTTTTGTCATAGAATATGTTAGCAGTAGTGCTTTTTATCTCTTTTTCGTTTTAAATTTTATTGTATATGGAACTAATCTATTGTAATCGTCTTCTTTCGCAAAGTTTGAGATTATTATATGATAATTTGTGTTAGGTTTTAGTGCTTCTGTTTTAAAGGAAAAACGCTTTTTGTCTTCTGACACCCGATAACATTTTAATAACTACTCTTTCAGATTCTTTCGAGTTCTTTTCTAAAAGCAAACGCACGTCAATCATAGTCCGAAGCGTTTTAAGTTTTTTTTAGAAATTCTTTTTCCATCTCCAGTTTATCAATCTTATGGTAAAGTTCCGAAACATCAGCTTCGGGCGGGGATTTTGGTTGTTTACCTTCAAAAATAAGGGCGGAATTTTCTATAAATTCCTGCTTCCACTGAGAGATCTGATTGGGGTGAAGTTCATACTTCAGGGCAAGCTGCTGCAAGGGTTTCTCTTTCTTTCAGGGCTTCAAGTGCTACCTTGGCTTTAAAACCGGGATCAAATTTTCTGCGTGTCTGTTTCATTGTTTTTTCCGACTATTTAAAGTTAATGATTTCAACTTAAACAGCGGTCCGGTTTTTTAAGGGTATTATCCAACAGCGCTTGGAAAGCAGTCGTATCTGTTATGGTTTAGATCCTTTCAGGATGACAAAAATGCCGCGTGCTTATCGAGCCACAAAGAGCACGGCCACTATGTCGTTCCGTAGGAATCTCAACAGCATTTGGATGGTTCATGCTTGCAACTGATATCAAAAGGTAAACGTAACAAAACTCCCTCTCCTTTGGAGAGGGCCAGGGTGAAAAAG
>RDDY01000114.1 GCA_003852805.1 Chryseobacterium sp. | reverse complement strand
CGCGCGCTGTTCTTGGCGCGCAATCTGAGGATGAATGCGTATGCCTTCGACGCGCAAGACATCGATCGATACGAGAGTTTTTACCGGAATCACTTCCGCGAATTTTTCGCTCGGATTAAGGCTGTGTTGTTTTATGTATTGAACATTTCTCCCGAGGTTACGGTCAATGGCAGCGCGTGAATCGGCGGTTTCACGGCAATCGTTTTCGAGCCGAATTTTAAAATAAACTACTTTTGCAAAAATATACTCTCACATGCTTGTAATAGGAATTGCCGGCGGAACCGGATCGGGCAAGACAACCGTTGTCAACAACATTCTTCAGCAACTGAACACAGAAGGTGTCAACGTCCTGTCGCAGGATAATTACTACCATGACAACCAACACCTGAGCCTAAGCGAGCGTGAAGGATTGAACTACGATCATCCCAAATCCATCGATTTTGAATTGCTGCTGGAGCACGTGCAGAGACTGAAAAACAACCTGCCGATAGAGCAACCGCTGTATTCGTTCGTTACGCATACGCGTACCGGAGATCATGTGTTGGTGGAGCCGAAAAATGTTCTCATCATCGAAGGAATCTTGGTGCTTACCAATAAAGAATTATTGCAGGAAATGGATCTGAAAGTCTTTGTGCATGCCGATTCTGACGAGCGATTGATCCGCCGTATACGCAGGGATACGCAAGAGCGGGGCAGGGATTTGCAAGAAGTCTTGCACCGTTACCAAAACACTTTGAAACCCATGCATCAGGAATTTATCGAACCTTCCAAAAATGAGGCAGACATCATCATCCCGAACATGCGCAAAAACTCGGTGGCCATCGACTTTCTGACAACGGTGATCAACAATTCTTTAAACCAAGCGCAATAATGGACGAGCGCATTAAAGACATAAAGAAGAAATCGCTCGCCGGCCGTTTGGTACGGCGATACGTGGTGAACAAATACACCATCACCGTATTTGTGTTTCTCGTCTGGATGGTCTTTTTCGACAATACCTCGTTTCTGGTTATCAATGAATTGAACGGCGAAATCCGCGATCAAAAACAGCAATTGGATTTCTATAAAACGCAATACGAGAAAAACGACGGCTTCTACAAAAAGCTGATGGAGAACAAATCCGAGCGCGAGAAGTATGCGCGCGAAAATTACTTCATGAAAAAAGACAACGAAGAGATCTTCATTCTGGTGCCCGACAGCACCGTGACTCACTAATCTATGATGGAAGACTTCAAAAAAACAAGCCTGCAAGACTGGGAACAGCTGGTTGCAAAACAGCTGAAAACCGATGATATCTACGCCGTACTGCGCAAAGAAAATATAGAAGGCATCATATTGCAGCCGTATTACGGCAACGCTGCAACGGCCGGTATACTGCCGCGCAGCGAAGAAAACACGCATCTTGTCGCGCGCTACAATCCTGATTTTGTGGACCAAGCATTTGCGGTTCTCGTCGACGGACCTGCGGATGAACTTACCGAGAAGGCTGTATTTGTGGAAAAAGCGGCGCTTGAGAACGGCTTGCCTTTCACGGCGGAAAATAAGTATTTCAGCCTTTGCGATATCCTGCCGAACAACCTTCCGGCGGAGATATATGCAGAAACAGTTGAAAAACTGAAAGACTTGCCGTTTGAGAAAAATTACTGCATAGACATTTCCACACATCAGAATGCCGGAGCGTCCATGGTGCAGCAGCTTGCGGTGGCGCTTTTGAAGGCGAAAGAACTGGCGGAACAAGAAGGTCCTGAGGTGTTGAATAAGCTGCTGTTTCGCACTGCCATCGGTGGCAATTACTTCTTGGAAATTTCGAAACTTCGGGCGTTGAAATTGCTCATCGGTCAACTGGGCAAGGAATTCGGTGTCGAAACGACCGGTTATATCTTTGCCGAGAACTCTCTGCGCAACAAGACGACCGGTGATCCCGAAAACAACTTGATTCGCAGCACGTTGGAACTTGCTGCGGGAATGATCGCCGGGGCCGATGCTGTCTTTGCCCAAGATTATAAGATAGAAAATACCGACTCTCTATCGGAGGAAATCAGCTTCAAGCAGTTGATCGTTTTAGCGTATGAGAGCATCATCAATGTCTTTGGCGACGCCGCAGCAGGCGCTTTTGTGGTGGAGGATGCCACACGACAGTTGGCCGAAAAAGCTTGGCAGTTGTTCTTGGACCTCGAAGAAAAAGGCGGTTATTTGGAAGTGCTGAAAACAGGCGAGTTGCAGAGAATGATTTATGAGCACGGTACAGAGGAACAGCAAAAGGTAGATGACGGCTCGATCAAGTTGATCGGCGTCAATTTATATCCCGCCCTTACGCCTGTCCACGAAATTGCGGACTTATACGATCCTGCTACCATAAAATCCGTTCGGTTGTCGCAGCGTTATGAAGCGTAAATTGCTGCGCGCCGAGGTGCAAAATTTCATCGTCGACAATTTGACGTTTGATTTAAACAAATTGCTCCTCGCCGGTTCGCCGTTTTCCGATATTTCCGTCCAAGAAATTGCAGCGCAGATCAAAGGACGACGCACGGCCTCGACAAAATTTCCGTTCCTGGATGCCGACGGAATTCTTTTTCCGCCGCAACTGAATCTCGAACAAGCCTCGGATGAAAAAGTGGCGCGTTGGAAAGCCGGGCTTTTCTCAGGCAAAAATTTTGTAGATCTTACCGCAGGTTTCGGTATCGACGCTTATTTTCTGTCGGAGAACTTTGACAAAGCGACGCTTGTAGAGCGCAACGCCGATTTGCTGGATACAGTAAAGCACAATTGGAATACGCTTGGCAAACATGCGGAATTTACACATGCTGATCTGCACGAATTTTTATCCGAAACGGCCGATTATTATTCGCTGATTTATCTGGATCCCGCCCGACGCGACAGTCAAAACCGCAAAATGGTACTGTTGGAAGATCTTTCGCCGAATATTGTGGAACTGCAAGAACGGTTGTTGCAAAGAGCCGACACGGTTGCCGTAAAGTTGTCGCCACTGATCGATTTGCGTTACCTTATAGATACCTTGACAAGCCTCAAAGAAATCTATGTCGTCGCTTTAAAAAACGAGGTAAAAGAAGTATTGATCGTGCTTAACAAAAACGGAAATCATCAACCGTGCATTAACTGCATCAACCTGAATACCGACCAGCCTGAGTTCAAATTCACATTCGATGAAGAAAACAAAGCAACGGCAAGCTTAGGTCATGTTAGCGATTTTCTATATCTGCCGAGCGCTGCCATATTAAAAGCAGGTGCATTCAATCTGATTGCCGATCGATTTAATTTACAGAAACTCGACCGAAATACGCATTTGTATACTTCCGACGCAATGATCGAAGACTTCCCCGGACGGGTTCTGGAAATAGAAAAAATCAGCAGCAAAGAACTGAGCAAAAACGAACGCTACAATATCATATCGAAAAACCATCCGTTGACACCGGAACAGATCAAGCAAAAATACAAACTTAAAGACGGCGGCAGCCGATATCTGATCTTCACGCAAGCGCTCGGCAAGAAAGTGATCTTGCGCAGCAAATAACACATTGCACTTTGTTGGCGGGAAAAGTGGCACAACAAACCGGTTTTTACTAATTTTGAACCAAATAAACCTCGAAATGAAAAAATACATCTTCTCTGCGATGGCAGCATTTTCACTTGTGGCCTGCAACGTACCGGCCGGTGGTAATAAAGACGTTATCAGAGCAACCACTGAAATAGAGCGCTATGACGACAATATATTCGCGTCAGAACAGGAACCTGATTTCAGCAATAAAACCGATGCAAAAGTAATGGAGCCTGTGCAAGCAGATGCAGCCGTGATAGAACAAATCAACAAGCCGGCAGCAGACAGCGCGCAAGTCAATCCTGCACAGTAGTTTACCCAAACTCAACTTACATGTGTCCTGCCGTTGCAGGACATTTTTTATATTTACAGTCACAACATTTACAAAATGCTATTATGACCGAAACACAAAATTACATTCAACAGAATAAACAGCGGTTCTTGGATGAGCTGTTCAGCCTATTGCGCATTCCGTCCATCAGTGCAGATCCCGCGTACAACGAAGACGTTCTCAACTGCGCCAATGCCGTTGCAGATTTCTTGCGCAACGCCGGGGCAGACGACGTGGAAGTATGCGAAACAGAAGGGTATCCGATTGTCTTCGGTCAAAAGATCATAGATCCTGCGTTGCCGACGGTTTTGGTCTACGGCCACTACGATGTGCAGCCACCCGATCCGTTGGAACTGTGGGAGAGCGGCCCCTTTGAGCCGGTAGTTAAAAAGACAGAATTACACCCCGAAGGTGCCGTTTTCGCCCGTGGAGCCGCAGATGACAAGGGGCAATTCTTCATGCACCTGAAAGCATTCGAGGCGATGATGAAAACCAACGCGCTGCCTTGCAATGTAAAGTTCATCATAGAAGGCGAGGAAGAAGTAGGGTCCGAAAGCCTGGGTACCTTTGTAGAGGCGAACCGCGAGAAGCTGGCGAATGATGTTATATTGATTTCGGACACGCATATTTACTCCATGGAACAGCCAACGGTGACTACAGGACTGCGTGGTCTCAGCTATGTGGAAGTGGAAGTGGAAGGACCCAACCGCGACTTGCATTCCGGATTGTACGGCGGCGCGGTGCCGAATCCCATCCATGTATTGTCGCGAATGATTGCAGAACTGATTGACGACAACGGGCACATTACCATCGACGGTTTTTATGACAATGTAGAAGAGGTTTCTGCCGAAGAACGCGCGGAGATGAATAAATTAAAGGATGACCCCGAACATTTCAAAAGTTCTATCGGTCTGAGAGGCGTGGAAGGGGAGAAAGGATACACCACGTTGGAGCGTACGTCCATCCGACCGACCCTCGACGTAAACGGCATTTGGGGCGGCTATACAGGTGAGGGCGCAAAAACGGTAATCCCGTCAAAAGCTTATGCTAAAATATCGATGCGTCTGGTGCCGTACCAAACGCCGGAAGAAATCACCGAGAAGTTCACAAAATATTTCGAGAAAATTGCGCCTGACAATGTAAAGGTTACCGTAAAACCGCACCACGGCGGCATGCCGTATGTTTTGCCTTCCGATTCCGAAGAGTTTTTGGCAGCGAAAAAGGCGATGGAAAAAGCTTTCGGCAAAGAAGTTTTGCCTTACCGCAGCGGAGGCAGTATCCCGATCACGGCTTTGTTTGAAAAAGTGTTGGGCAGCAAATCTGTTTTGATGGGCTTCGGCTTGGACAGCGATGCAATCCATTCACCGAACGAACACTACGGCCTTTCCAATTTTTACAAAGGCATCGAGAGTATTCCGTATTTCTTTCAATATTATACAGAACTGAAAAATGCTTGAAAATAAAGTAGCCTATATCACAGGCGGGACAAAAGGCATTGGCTACGGCATTGCCAAAATGCTTCTGGAACAAGGAGTGAAAGTAGCGATCAGCGGCAGAAACTTAGACGATGCAAAGGCTGCGGCAGCCAAGCTCGGCGACGATGTTTTGCCATTGCAATCCGATGTCCGCAATTTCGATGATGAACAGGCCGCTGTCGATGCGGTTGTAGAAAAATTCGGACGGTTGGATGTTATGGTGGCCAACGCCGGAGTGGGAAAGTTTGCACCCGTGGACGAATTGAGTTCGGAAGATTGGAATCAAATGTTGGAGACAAACCTGAACGGCGTGTTTCACAGTTTGAAGGCCTCGGTAGAAGCGCTTAAGAAATCAGAAGGTTATTACATCACAATCGCCAGCTTAGCGGGCACCAATTTCTTTGCGAACGGTGCGGCGTACAACGCTTCCAAGTTTGGCGTGGTGGGCTTTACCCAAGCGACTATGATCGACCTGCGGAAATATAACATCAAAGTCACGACCATCATGCCGGGCTCTGTCGCCACGCATTTCAACAACCATACACCCAATGCGGAAGACGCCTGGAAGATTCAGCCTGAAGACATCGGTCAGTTGGTGGTGGATCTGTTGAACATGAATCCGCGCACCCTGCCCAGCAAAATCGAGGTGCGGCCATCGCAACCGAAATAAATCGTGGGCAATCCATGCATTAGATACAGCCGTTCCGTTTGCCGGAGCGGCTGTTGTTTTTAAGGTGAAGCATTTCCGAAATAATCAAATGCCGCGTATAACGATTTGATAAATTCTATGCATGCATAACATTTTTTTTGATTAAATTAGCCAACCAATAAAATAATATTACCGGTTATGAAAATATTAGTTTGTATCAGCAGCGTGCCGGATACCACGTCCAAAATCAACTTTACGGCGGATAAAACTGCCTTTGATAAAAACGGAATTCAGTGGGTAATCAATCCGTTGGATGAGTTTGCTCTGACCAGAGCCGTTCAACTGCAGCAATCCGCAGGAGCCACCGTTACCGTATTGAACGTAGGCGACGCCGGAAACGATGCCGTAATCCGCAAAGCATTGGCAATCGGTGCCAATGATGCCATCCGCGTGAATACCGAAGCAAAGGATAGCTTCTCAGTAGCACAGGAAATAGCGAAGGTGGCAAAAGAAAATTCATACGACCTGATCTTGATGGGGAAAGAATCCATCGACTATAACGGAGGCGCCGTGCCGGGTATGGTGGCGCAGTTGCTGGGCCGGGCTTTTGTAAACGCCTGCGTCGGGCTTGAGGTTAACGGAAACGAAGCAACCGCCACGCGCGAGATTGAAGGCGGAAAAGAAAAAATCTCCGTTAAGCTGCCTGCCGTTATCGCCGGACAAAAAGGTTTGGTAGACGAGAAAGAACTCATCATCCCGAACATGCGCGGCATTATGTCGGCGCGTACCAAGCCGCTGCAGGTGGTAGAGCCTACCCATACGGAAGCCAAGGTAGAAGCTGTATCCTTTGATAGCGTTCCGCCGCGCGCCGCCGTAAAAATGGTTTCGCCCGACAACCTGGATGAATTGGTACGACTGCTCCACGAGGAAGCAAAAGTCATTTAAGTTTAACACTTTAAAAATTACATAAAATGGCAATATTCGTATATGCAGAAAATATAAACGGCGTCTACAAGAAAGCAGCTTTCGAGGCGGTTTCTTATGCCAAAGCAATCGCCGATAAGGCCGGAGATACCGTTACGGCAATCAGCATCAATCCAACCGATGCGTCCGATAAACTTTACAAATACGGCGCAGAGAAAGTATTCAACGTCAAAGATGAAGGTTTGAAAAATTTCAGCGCACATGCGTATGCAGAGGCTCTGAACCAAGTGGTTGACGGCAATGTGATTGTTTTCCCGCACACTACCGATGCTTCATCCGTTGCGCCCATGCTGGCCGTAATTAAAAATTATGCACTGATTACCAATGTAATAGAAGCTCCTGAATCTCTTCAACCGTTCAGAGTAAAAAGAAAAGCTTTTTCCAACAAAGCGGTGATGCATGCGCAAGCAGACAGCCAAGGCGTGGTGGTGACGGTTTCTCAAAACGCTTACGGCGTGAAAGAAAACGCAGTTTCAGGCACCGAAGAAGTGAAAGAACTCTCCGTTGCAAACGAAGATACCAAGGTGCTGAGCCACGAGCAGTCTTCGGGCAAGCTGGATCTGAAAGAAGCAGAAGTGGTGGTATCTGCCGGCCGCGGAATGAAAGGTCCCGAAAATTGGGGAATGATCGAAGAACTGGCCAACGTTTTGGGTGCGGCTACCGCTTGTTCCAAACCGGTCTCGGATATCGGATGGCGTCCGCATACCGAGCACGTAGGGCAGACGGGAAAAGCCATTTCGCCAAACCTGTACATCGCAGTGGGTATTTCCGGAGCGATTCAGCATTTGGCCGGCGTCAATTCTTCCAAGACCATCGTTGTAATCAACAATGATCCGGAAGCGCCGTTCTTCAAATCAGCCGATTACGGAGTGGTGGGCGACGCCTTTAAAATCATTCCGGAACTGACCGAGAAAATCAAAGCTCTCAAAGCTTAATCACAGACAAACTACAATTATTGACGGCAGCTTTCGGGCTGCTGTTTTTGTTTGTGCATCGGTTGATGGTTTGCATTAAAACACCGGCCGTTGCCGTATATTACCGCTGATGTTTTATATTTGTGGTTATGGATTATAAGAAATTAGTTATTCGCGGCATTTCCTACAGCCAGACGCAGATGGGCGCCTATGCGCTGATCTTGGAGCAGCCCGAAACTTCGATAAAGCTGCCTGTGGTCATCGGCAATTACGAGGCGCAGGCAATCTCCTTGGGGCTTGAGAAAGACATTCGGCCGCCGCGGCCGCTTACTCATGATTTGTTTGCTTCTTTCATCAACAGTGCCGGTTTCCGTCTTGACAATATGGGATTTTACAATATTTTTGAGGGGGTGT
>RDDY01000210.1 GCA_003852805.1 Chryseobacterium sp. | reverse complement strand
AAGAAAAAAATTACAACAGGAATATTAATGTATAAATATGAGCAGTATAAGTTTAACCGTAATGGATAATGCGTGTTAAAACGTAAAAGCGAGGACGCTGTATACGGTTTCCGCAAAGTAAAAAAAACAGTTAATAAAAGAATTCGCGTCTTTTGAATTATCTTTCTACCCGGTAATATAAAAGCAATAGCCAAGGTTTGGCACGACAAAAGAAATACGCTCCGGAATGGAGCGCATTTTTAATCAGTTCTCTGTAAACTCACTGATAAAGTGGAGCTTCACATTCGGGAATTTCTCCTGTGTCATGGCAATGGTGAACGACGAGTCGGCGAGGAAAACCAATTGGTCGTATTTGTCTCTTGCCAAGAAGCGCTGTTTCAGTCGCGCAAATTCTTTGAACTCATCAGATTTTTCATCGGCTTCCACCCAGCATGCCTTGTGAATGGCGATAGGTTCATAGGTGCACTTGGCGCCGTATTCATGCTCCAAACGGTACTGGATCACTTCATATTGAAGCGCGCCCACCGTGCCGATGATCTTTCGGCCGTTCATTTCCAAGGTGAACAGTTGCGCCACACCTTCGTCCATCAATTGATCGATGCCTTTTGCCAATTGCTTCGCTTTCAACGGATCGTCATTGTTGATGTAGCGGAAATGCTCGGGCGAGAAGTTCGGGATGCCGCGGAAGCTCATTTTCTCGCCGGCCGTCAGCGTATCGCCGATGCGGAAGTTGCCCGTGTCATGCAGTCCCACGATGTCGCCCGGGAAGCTTTCTTCCACAATTTCCTTTTTATCGGCAAAGAATGCGTTGGGCGATGAGAACTTCAGTTTCTTGCCCTCGCGCACCAGCAGATAATTCTCGTTTCTTTTGAAAGTCCCCGAGACAATTTTCACGAAGGCCAGGCGGTCACGGTGTTTCGGGTCCATATTCGCGTGGATCTTGAAGACAAAACCCGAGAATTTTTCCTCTTCGGGTTTCACCAGTCGTGTATCGCTTTCTTTCGGCTGAGGCATCGGCGCAATTTGGATGAAGGCATCTAGGAGTTCGCGCACGCCGAAATTGTTCAGTGCCGAGCCGAAGAATACGGGTTGCAAATCACCGTTCATATAATCGTCGCGGTCGAACTCGGGATAAACCGAAGACACCAGTTCTATTTCCTCGCGCAGCGTCTCGGCCGATTTCGCCGTAATCAATTCTTCGACTTTTTCGTCGTCCAGACTCTCGATCTTCACCGCTTCGCCCACGCGCTGCTTGCTGGCATCTACAAACA
>RDDY01000230.1 GCA_003852805.1 Chryseobacterium sp. | reverse complement strand
GTATCTTTGCAGCCGTAAAAAACATGTATGCAAAACATTAGAAATATCGCGATCATTGCGCACGTAGACCACGGCAAGACAACTCTTGTAGATAAGATTATTCACTCTACACACGTCTTCCGTGAAAACCAAGAAGCCGGAGAATTGTTGATGGACAACAACGATCTGGAGCGTGAGCGCGGTATCACCATTCTTTCCAAAAATATTGCGGTTACCTACAAAGACACAAAAATCAACGTCATCGATACGCCCGGTCACGCCGACTTCGGTGGAGAAGTAGAGCGCGTTCTGAAAATGGCCGACGGCGTAATTCTCCTTGTCGATGCTTTTGAAGGCCCGATGCCTCAGACGCGTTTCGTATTGCAAAAAGCTTTGGAGCTTGGCTTGCGGCCGGTAGTAGTCATCAATAAGGTGGACAAACCCAACTGCCGCCCCGAAGAAGTACACGACCAAGTTTTTGATCTGTTCTTCAATCTCGATGCCACCGAGGAACAATTGGATTTCCCGACATTCTATGGCTCGTCTAAGCAAGGTTGGTTCAATTCAAGTTTGGAACCTGCCGAAAATATCTATCCGTTGTTGGACGGTATCCTGGAGCACGTGCCCGCGCCTAAAGTGGAAGAAGGCAGCTTGCAGATGCAGATAACCACGCTGGATTATTCTTCATATCTGGGTAGAATAGCCGTGGGGAAAATTCTACGCGGAAGCTTGAAAGAGGGCCAATGGATCGGCCTGGCACAAGCCGACGGCAAGATTCAAAAAGGAAAAGTAAAAGAACTTTACGTGTTTGAAGGTCTTGGTAAAAAGAAAGTTGCCGAAGTTTTCGCCGGCGACGTTTGTGCCGTTGTGGGCTTTGACAGCTTCCAAATCGGTGACTCGTTTGTGGATTTGGAAAACCCCGAACCGCTGGAACGCATCGCCATCGACGAGCCGACGCTGAACATGACTTTCGGCATCAACAATTCGCCTTTCTTTGGTAAAGATGGAAAATACGTGACCAGCAATCACTTGAAAGAACGCTTGGAGAAAGAGTTGGAGAAAAATTTGGCACTGCGCGTTCAACAAACCGATGACGCGAATACGTTTTTGGTGTTCGGCCGCGGTATTCTTCACCTTTCGGTTCTGATTGAAACCATGCGCCGCGAGGGTTATGAGATGACCATCGGTCAGCCACAAGTAATCATCCGCGAAATTGAGGGCGAGAAAATGGAACCTTATGAAAGCTTGGTGGTGGATGTGCCCGAAGAATATGCTTCGCGCGTTATCGACTTGGCTACTCAGCGCAAAGGAGATTTGCACATTATGGAGACCAAAGGCGAGATGCAGCATTTGGAGTTCGAGATTCCGTCTCGCGGTCTGATCGGCTTGCGTTCACAGATGTTGACAGCAACCGCAGGCGAGGCGATTATGGCACACCGCTTTACCGAATACAAACCTTTCAAGGGAAATATCCCGGGACGCAACAATGGTGTTCTCATCAGTAAAACGCAAGGGCAGTCAACGGCTTATTCCATCGAAAAGTTGCAGGACAGAGGCCAGTTCTTTGTAGATCCGGGAGAAGATGTTTACGCAGGAATGATTGTCGGCGAACAAAATAAGCCCGGTGATTTGGTGGTAAATATAGTGGAAGGCAAGCAGTTGAATAACATGCGTGCCGCCGGCAAGGACAAAGACGGAAACATTGCGCCGAAGATTCAGTTTTCACTGGAAGAGTGCATGGAATACATCCAACAGGACGAAAGCATAGAGGTGACACCCAATTACATCCGTATGCGTAAGAAAGTATTGTCCGAAGAGGAAAGAAAACGTCTGGACAGAACAGCAAAGGCGTAAGAGATCTTTTCCACATAGATTAAAGGCATGCAGCGGTATGCCTTTTTTGTTTTAATAAAATCCGGCCGACTGAATAATTGTTGTATATTGCATCGCTTTTATATTCGTTGGTGCAATAGATGTTCATACAGAAGTTGTAACAGACTATAACGGTAAACAACAGTTAATTTTTTTTTATGAACATTTTTATTTCAAACCTGAACTATTCAACTCAGGACAACGAACTCAGAGAACTTTTTGAAAACTACGGTGAGGTTCAATCGGCCAAAATCATCATGGATCGCGAGACCGGTCGCTCACGCGGTTTTGGTTTTGTAGAGATGCCCGACACAAGCAGCGCAGAACAAGCGGTAAGCGAATTGAACCAAAAAGATTTCCAAGGCAAACGTCTGAACGTTTCAGAAGCGCGCCCGAAAGAAGATCGTCCTGCACGCGGCGGCGGTTATAACAATAACCGTGGCGGTGGTTATAACGACCGCGGTGGCAACGACAGACGCAACAACAACTGGTAATAAATACCTAAACCGCTCCTAAAAGGGCGGTTTTTTTATTGATTGTGCTACCGGCAGGCACCGCGTTCCATCGGTGGGATTAGGCTTAAAAACCTTATATTTGCAAACCTGTTTTGGCAGGAAAAGTTTTGCCGTTTACAGCTTAATCATTGATATCTATTAACGAATGAAATGTGGAATTGTCGGTCTGCCCAACGTGGGCAAATCAACCCTGTTCAACTGCCTGAGTAATGCCAAGGCTCAGAGTGCAAATTATCCTTTCTGTACCATCGAGCCGAATGTAGGCACCGTTTCCGTTCCTGATCCGCGCATCTTCGAGTTGGAAAAGATTGTGCAGCCGGAGCGTGTGGTTCCCGCAGTGGTAGAGATTGTGGACATTGCCGGCTTGGTAAAAGGCGCGAGCAAGGGCGAAGGTTTGGGCAACCAATTCTTGGCGAATATCCGTGAGTGCGAAGCCATCATTCACGTGCTCCGTTGCTTCGAGAACGACAATATCACCCACGTCGAGGGAAGTGTGGACCCGTTGCGCGATAAAGATATCATAGATATCGAACTGCAGTTGAAAGATTTGGAGACTTTGAATAAGGCGGCCGACAAAGCCAAAAAGCTGACCAAATCCGGCAAGCGTGAAGATGTCTTGACGTACGAGACGCTGAAACAGTTGTCAGAATTTGTGGAAGACGGGAGAAACGCGCGCGAGTTCTCTGCCGATGATTTTCAAAAAGAAATTATAGACGATTTGCAGTTGTTGACCGGCAAGCCCGTGCTGTATGTCTGCAATGTGGACGAAAACTCGGTCAAAAACGGCAATCCTTGGGTAGCGAGAATTGAAGAAATGGCAGCCAATGAAGGGGCAGAAACGTTGATGCTGGCTGCGCAGGTAGAAGCCGATATCAATGAACTGGACACCTTTGAAGAACGCCAAATCTTCTTGGAAGAACTTGGTTTGGACGAGCCCGGCGTCAACCGTTTGATTCGCAAGGCTTACGATTTGCTGAAGTTGCAGACTTATTTTACTGCGGGCGTAAAAGAAGTGCGCGCTTGGACCATCGGGAAAGGTTGGACGGCACCGCAGGCCGCCGGCGTAATCCATACCGACTTTGAAAAAGGCTTCATCCGTGCCGAGGTAATCAAGTATGACGATTATATAAATTACGGTTCCGAAAGCAAAGTAAAAGAAGCCGGAAAACTGAGCGTGGAAGGCAAGGAATACATTGTGCAGGACGGAGACATCATGCACTTCCGTTTCAACGTTTAAACTCAGGAGTTTAGACCATAAAAAAGTGTCGCTGCGGCGGCACTTTTTTTGTTTTCACCTGCTGAAATACCGGCCGATGAAGGAACTTCTACAAGAGTATCCCATCTTTTTCAGCATTCTGCAAATTTTATACGTCGTGGGCGTTTTGGCCCTCGCCGTCAAGATTATTATGGATACGCGCAGAACCAGCAAAACGCTGGCGTATCTGCTGCTCGTGGTCTTCTTACCGATTGTGGGAGTGATTGTCTATTTCGTTTTTGGCGTGAACTACCGGAAGACAAGGTTTTTCAGTTTCAAAATCAAATACAACCAAGAGGTTTATGACGACATCCGCCAAAAGATTAGAGCCGCGCACGATAAAGCGTTGGCAGACCGCCCTGATATTCAAGAAAAGTTCCGCAGTACGGTAGATTTTTTGGCGCGCGCCACACAGTCGCCTTTAATAAACGGCAATCATGTGCAACTTTTGCAAAACGGCGAAGAGAAATTTCCGAAGGTTTTTGAAGTGTTGTCGAATGCCAAACACCATATTCATTTGGAATATTACATTTATGAGGCCGACGATATCGGGAAGCAGTTGGCCGAATTGCTGATGCAAAAAGCAAAAGAAGGCGTCACCGTACGTTTCTTGTATGATGATTTTGGCAGTTCGGGAATGCGCAAAAAACTGCGCAAACGCTTGGAAGAAGCCGGCGTTCATGTGTCGCCGGTAAATAAGGTTCGGTTTAAACTTTTTGCCAACCGGATCAACTACCGCGATCACCGCAAAATTATTGTGGTAGACGGTCAGCATGCATTTACAGGCGGGATTAATGTGGCTGACAAATACATCAATCCCAACGACAGCCGCTATTGGCGCGACGTTCATCTCTACATCCGCGGTGCCGGCGCGTTTTATTTTCAGTATTTATTTCTGACAGGCTGGATGTTCGCGACGAAGAAAATGCTGAAACCCGAAAACGGTTTCTTCTTCAGCGGTGAACCTGATGCCGCAGGAAAAACGATTCAGGTAGCAGCCAGCGGCCCCGATACAACACCCGCAATTATGATGACAACGGTGTCAGCCATTTACTCCGCAAAGAAAAGGATTCTTTTGGCCACGCCGTATTTCATCCCAACCGAGCCGGTGATGAACGCAATCAAACAGCAATCCTTGGCCGGTGTAGAAATCTTCCTGCTGGCGCCCGAACGCGGGGATTCCGCAGTGGTAAATGCCGCTGCCTTTTCATACTTCGAGGACTTGCTCAGCTGGAACGTGCGCATTTGGCTGTACCAAAAAGGGATGATGCACGCTAAAACCATGGTGGTGGATGATGACTTTGCTTGCGTGGGGACGGCCAATCTGGATATCCGGAGCCATGAACTTAATTTCGAAGTCAATACGTTGATTTACGACAAAGAAATCAGCGAGCAATTGGCTGAGAGTTTTATGGCAGATCTGCAAGAAAGTCGTGAGATAAAACTGCACGAATGGCAACAGCGTCCGAAGCTGAAAATCGTATTTGAAAACTTGGCGCGGTTGCTTTCTCCGCTCATGTAAAAAACTGCGCAAAAGCCGTGATACAGAGGCAGAAACAGTTTGATTTTTGCCCGAAAATTCGTATTTTTGGGAGTTAAAATTTTAGACAAGTTACTGTACTTTAAATGATTGAATCTAAGACGGTTAATTATTCGGAAGACAATATCCGTTCGCTCGAATGGCAAGAGCACGTCAGGCTGCGTCCGGGCATGTACATCGGCAAATTAGGCGACGGCTCTTCTGCCGACGACGGCATCTACATCCTGCTGAAAGAAATCATCGACAACTCGGTCGACGAGTTTGTGATGAAAGCAGGGAAACGCATAGAAATAAAACAAGACGAGGGAACCGTAACCATCCGCGACTACGGCCGCGGGATCCCACTGGGGAAGGTGGTAGACGCTGTTTCCAAAATGAACACAGGAGGTAAATACGACTCCAAAGCTTTTAAAAAATCGGTGGGCCTGAACGGTGTGGGTACTAAGGCGGTCAACGCTTTGTCTTCTTTTTTCCGTGTGAAATCAGTCCGTGACGGGCGCGTAAAGGTGGCAGAATTCAGCCAAGGCATCATTACCAAAGATTTCAAAGAGACCGACACCGGCGAGCGCAACGGTACCGAAATTACTTTTGTGCCCGATGATGGCATTTTCAACAATTACCGTTTCCGCCACGAGTATATCGAGAAGATGTTGAAAAACTATGCTTACCTGAATCCGGGTTTGAAAATAGTTTTCAACGGCGAAACCTTCTTCTCAGAGAACGGCTTGAAAGATCTGTTGCAAGACGAGATCGACGGCGAGATTCTATATCCGATCATTCACTTGAAAGATGAGGATATAGAAGTGGCCATTACGCATTCGGATAAATCGCAGTCCGAAACTTATTTCTCGTTCGTCAACGGGCAGAATACCACGCAGGGCGGCACGCATCTGAACGCTTTTCGCGAAGCTTTTGTAAAAACCATCCGCGAATTTTACAATAAAAATTTCGAGGCTGCCGACATCCGCAAGGCAATCATCGGCGCAGTGTCCATCAAGGTAATCGAGCCCGTTTTCGAATCGCAGACCAAGACAAAACTCGGATCCAATGAAATGGGCCCGGGGCTGGTAACCGTGCGTACCTTCGTAAATGATTTCCTGAAAAAGCACCTCGACAATTTCCTTCACAAGAACCCCGAGACAGCGGAAGCATTGCTGAAGAAAATCATTATCTCCGAACGCGAACGCAAAGAACTGTCAGGCATTCAGAAACTGGCGCGCGAACGTGCAAAAAAGGTAAGTCTTCACAACAAAAAGTTGCGCGATTGCCGTCAGCATTACAACGACCAAAAAGCGCCGCGCAAATCAGAGAGCACTATTTTCATTACTGAGGGCGACTCGGCTTCAGGTTCCATTACCAAGAGTCGGGATGTGGAAACGCAAGCCGTGTTCAGTTTACGCGGTAAACCTTTGAACTGCTTTGGGCTGACCAAGAAGGTGGTTTATGAGAATGAAGAGTTTAATCTGTTGCAGGCAGCGCTGAATATTGAAGAAAGCATAGAAGATTTGCGTTACAATCAAGTGGTGATTGCTACCGACGCCGACGTCGACGGTATGCACATCCGCCTGTTGATGATTACGTTTTTCTTGCAATTCTTTCCCGATCTGATTCGCAACGGCCATCTCTATATCTTGCAGACTCCGCTGTTCCGGGTACGAAACAAGAAGGAAACGCGCTATTGCTACAACGAAACCGAACGACTGAAGGCGTTGAGTGAAATGGGCAAAAATCCTGAAATCACGCGTTTCAAAGGTTTGGGAGAAATCTCGCCCGACGAGTTCAAACACTTCATCAGCAAGGACATAAGGTTGGAGCCCGTAGTTTTGGGAAAAGACCAAACGGTAGCGCAGTTGCTGGAATTCTACATGGGCAAAAACACACCCGACCGCCAGCAATTCATCCTTGAAAATCTGGTGGTGGAAAGCACCGACATCGACAAAAAAGAAGTGCCGGAGCTCGCTATTTAATCATTTTACAAAAAGAATTTCCATCTTTTAATGGACAACCCTATCAATAATCAAAACGGCGAGGCGCTGAAGAAAGTCTCGGGTCTGTACAAAGACTGGTTTTTGGATTACGCCAGCTACGTTATTTTGGACCGCGCCATTCCGTCCATTTTTGACGGCATGAAACCGGTGCAGCGGCGCATTATGCATTCCATGCGCGAGCTGGAAGACGGACGCTACAACAAGGTGGCAAACATCGTCGGGAATACAATGAAGTATCACCCGCACGGCGATGCTTCCATTACCGACGCTATGGTGCAGATTGGCCAGAAAGAATTGCTAATCGATACCCAGGGAAACTGGGGCAACGTCTATACAGGCGACAGTGCAGCGGCCGCCCGTTATATAGAAGCTCGTCTGACGCCGTTTGCGTTGGAAGTGGCATTCAACCCGAAAACAACGCACTGGGTAAAATCTTACGACGGCCGAAACAATGAGCCGATCGACTTGCCGGTAAAGTTCCCGCTGCTGCTTGCGCAGGGCGTAGAAGGGATCGGCGTGGGGCTGTCTACCAAGATTTTGCCTCACAATTTCAACGAGTTGATCTCGGCATCCATCGCTTATCTCAAAGGCAAGAAATTTGAGCTTTATCCTGATTTCTTGACGGGCGGTTTGCTGGACGTAAGCAATTACAACGACGGCGCGCGTGGCGGCAGAGTGCGCGCGCGAGCACGCATTGCGCAGAAAGAGCGCAATATGCTGGTGATTACCGAACTGCCGTATGGCAAAAATACGGGCGAATTGATTGACAGCATCATCAAGGCGAACGAGCGCGGCAAAATTAAAATCAAAAAAATAGAGGACAATACCAGCGATGCGGTAGAGATAAACATCCACCTACCAAACGATGTTTCGCCGGACAAAACCATCGATGCTCTGTACGCGTTTACAGATTGTGAGGTAGCTATTTCACCAAATGCCTGCGTCATCGTCGGAGACAAACCGATGTTCTTGTCGGTATCGGAAATACTAAAACAGAACACCGACCATACCGTAAGTCTGCTGAAGCGGGAGTTGGAAATAGAGCTGAGCGAATTGCAAGAGAGCTGGCACTTCGCGTCGCTGGAGCGAATCTTTATCGAGAACAGAATCTACCGCGCTATTGAAGAAGTGGAAACCTGGGAAGAAGTGATTTCCGTCATTGACGAAGGACTGAAACCACATACGGGTCATCTGTTGCGAGCGGTTACCGAAGAGGATATCGTCCGTTTGACCGAGATCCGCATCAAGCGCATTTCACGTTTCGACCTGAACAAAGCCCAAGAAAAT
>RDDY01000286.1 GCA_003852805.1 Chryseobacterium sp. | reverse complement strand
GAAAACAATTGAGGAATTAAACGCCTTTAAAAAAGGAATTGCTAAAAAAATATTTTCGCAACAATTAAGGTTCAAAGATGATAATGGAAATTATTTTCCTGAATGGGAAAGTAAAATGCTTGGAGAAGTATTAGATTATGAACAACCAACAAAATATTTAGTATCAACCACAGAATATGATGATAGTTTTAAAACACCTGTTGTTACAGCAGGAAAAACATTTATTTTAGGCTATACAAATGAAGAGGAAAATATTTTCGAAAAAGAAAAATTACCTGTAATTATCTTTGATGACTTTACAACCGCAAGTCAATTTGTTGATTTTCCATTTAAAGCCAAGTCTTCTGCAATGAAAATTTTAAAAGCTCAAAAAGGCAATGATGTAAAATTTATTTTTGAAGCAATGCAAATGATTAGTTATGAAATAGGTGGTCACGGAAGACATTGGATTTCGGTATTTTCAAATTTAGAAATTTCACTTCCGACATTATCAGAACAACAAAAAGTAGCCAGCTTCTTATCCTCAATTGATACGAAAATTGATATTGAAAATCAAATTTTACAAAAGTTAGAAGAACAAAAAAAATACTTTTTAGCCAATTTGTTTATATAAAAAGATTTTGCAGAAAATACTTTTTCTGTTGTTCTAATAATTCTAATATTTTCTTTTCTGTTTCAATTTTATCGGAAATTTTGGAAAGAAAATCTGCGATTTTGGTTTGTTCTTGGATAAAAGGCAACGAAATTGATAATTTCATCAATTCAACCTTTGACATATTATACCTTGTGCTTCCTTGTGCCAACTGCACTATTTTATTTCTAAAAATAGAGCTTCGAAAGAAAAAACTTGCAAATAAAGGAGTCAGAATATCAAATGAAAAAGTGCGATAGCCAAAACAAAAACTATTAAGATACATTTCATCTACTTCATCTAATAAAACAGACGACATTCCTATTTCATTTGGTGTTTCTGATGAAGTGGTAAAAAATATATCGCCATATTTTACACAATTCTGATTTTCGTTTTCTGAAATTTCAACTAACTCACAATCTTGTATTTGGATTTTAGTCGAGTCAAAAATTTGTTTGTATTGAATATAAGGTTTTCCTTGTCCAAAATCATCTTTGGTTTTCCCTGTCAAACCATTAAATGTTTCTCCTATTTTTCCAAGTCTTACTTCTTTCCATTCATCAGTAAATTCTTTAAAACGAATTTTTCGAGTAAAAAGTTTTTGGCTCATACCTTTCATTAAGGACTCTAAACTTTCAATTGTTTTC
>RDDY01000161.1 GCA_003852805.1 Chryseobacterium sp. | reverse complement strand
GCAGATTGTGCCACCATGCGCCAAAGAGCGAGCGGATGTTTGAGAAGTTGATCGATAGCGGCAAATCCAAATAAGTTCCTTCTTTCAAAAACTTCGTAGAGAAACCCGCGAACGGTCCGAACAGCAACGCTTTTTTTCCGTCGATAATTCGCAAATCCAGATGCGGCACAGACATAGGTGGCGCGCCCACCTCTGCCTGAGTATAAACCTTGGTGCCGTGCTGCTCTACAATTTCTTCTTTGTTGCACACCAACCATTGACCGCTGACGGGAAAGCCGCCGTAGCCGTCGCTTTCTTTTATGTCAGAACTCTCCAAAAGTGGCAGCGCGTAGCCTCCTGCCCCGATGAAAACAAAGTCTGCAGTAACCTCGGTCTTTTTACCCGACATACGGTTTTTCACCTTTATCCACCAACGGCCGTCGGCCATCGGGTCGATATCCCGAACCTCATGGTAACGGAAGACCTTTACCGTGTCCGTAGTTTCGAGATGAGCGAAGAGTTTACGCGTCAGCGAACCAAAATCCACATCGGTGCCCAAATCCATTTTTGTGGCGGCCATGTGCTCGGTATCCTTACGTTTTCGCATGATGAGCGGGATCCATTCTTCCAACTGCCGCGGATCTTCTGAAAACTGCATTTGACGGAACAGATGCGAGCGCGTCATTGCCGTATGCCGCTTCTTCAGATATTCGACATCGTTCGGACCGAAGACCAAGCTCATGTGCGGGCACGAATTGATGAATTCTCGCGGTGACGCAATGTAGCCTTTGTCTATAAGAAAAGACCAAAACTGCTTGGAAACCTCATACTGCTCGGCAATACGCTCCGCGCGCGATATCTCTATGCTGCCGTCGGGCTGTTCGGGCGTATAGTTCAGTTCACAATAAGCGGAATGTCCCGTCCCCGCGTTGTTCCACGCGGCGCTGCTTTCCTCTGCCACATCTTTCAAGCGCTCGTAGATGGCAATTTTCATTGTGGGGTCCAGCTCATGCAGCAAGGTGCCTAAGGTTGCACTCATGATTCCGCCGCCAATGAGCACCGCGTCGTATGTTTCTTTTCTTCTTCTCATCCGTACTATTTTAATTTACAGCATTCAGTTTTAAATGCATCACAGTTCTGCTGCAAGCTTTATTCCTAAACACCGCCGGAGGCGCACCGAGTCAAAATAAAAATTGCCGTCATGGTTTCGACGGCAATTTTAAAAGATCAATTCAGACGAAGCGTCAGGTCTTTAAAAACCTGTTCGGCATTTGCCTCCTCGTACAACACTCGGTAAACGGTTGAGATTATCGGCA
>RDDY01000314.1 GCA_003852805.1 Chryseobacterium sp. | reverse complement strand
GCAGACCGCCGCGTAACAGCCGACTCAGACGGTTTTTATATCTAAAGCTTTTCATAATATTTTGGTTTATTATTTAACTATCTTTGCAATGGCCGAAAATACCAAAAGCAGACCAATTTCCCATTGAATATCTGCGGTAAATTAACATTTATTTTTTAGATGAAAAGTCGGCCCGAAAGTTAAAATCTCCGAACAACGAAAATGGCAAAACTTACTTCACGAGCAGAGAACTACAGCAAATGGTATAATGAATTGGTGGTCAAAGCCGACCTGGCAGAGAACAGCGGCGTGCGCGGCTCTATGGTGATAAAGCCGTACGGCTACGCCATCTGGGAAAAAATGCGCGACGAGATGGACCGCAAGTTCAAAGAGACCGGGCACCAGAACGCTTACTTCCCGCTGTTTGTACCGAAGAGCCTGTTTGAAGCCGAGGAAAAAAACGCCGAAGGTTTTGCCAAAGAATGCGCGGTGGTTACCCACTATCGATTGAAAAACGACCCCGACAATCCGGGCAAACTCATCGTTGATCCCAACGCCAGATTGGAAGAAGAGTTGATCGTCAGACCTACTTCGGAAGCCATTATATGGAATACTTACAAAGGTTGGATTCAGTCGTACCGAGACCTGCCGATCCTGATTAACCAATGGGCCAATGTGGTGCGCTGGGAGATGCGCACACGCTTGTTCTTGCGTACCGCAGAATTCCTTTGGCAAGAAGGACACACGGCGCACGCCACACGCGAGGAGGCGGTGGCAGAGACAGAACAGATGTTGGAGGTTTATGCAGATTTTGCAGAGAACTTTATGGCCATTCCCGTGGTACGCGGCGTAAAAACACCGTCGGAGCGTTTTGCCGGCGCAGACGAGACCTATTGCATAGAAGCCATGATGCAGGACGGTAAAGCTTTGCAGGCCGGAACTTCGCATTTCCTGGGTCAAAACTTCGCCAAAGCTTTCGATGTTAAATTCACCAACCGCGAGGGCAAATTGGAATACGCCTGGGCCACCTCTTGGGGCACTTCTACCCGACTGATGGGCGCTTTGGTGATGACCCATTCGGATGATCACGGCTTGGTATTGCCTCCTACGCTGGCACCAATCCCCGTTGTGATTGTTCCCATCTTTAAAGGCGACGAACAATTGGCAGAGATCAGCAAAGTAGCCGACGATATCTTGGCGAAACTGAAAGCAAAAGGCATCTACGCAAAATACGACGACCGTACGGAATACAAACCGGGCTGGAAATTTGCCGAGTACGAGCTGAAAGGAGTTCCTGTAAGAATTGCCTTGGGCCCGAAAGACATTGCAAACAATACGGCCGAGATCGCTCGCCGAGACACCCTGACCAAGGAATCGGTAAGCTTGGACGGAATCGAAGATTATATCGAAACACTTCTGGCGGAAATCCAACAATCGCTGTTTGACCGAGCCAAAGCCTTCCGTGACAGTCACATCACCAAGGTCGACACTTACGAAGAGTTCAAGAAAGTTCTGGAAGAAAAAGGCGGTTTCATTTCTGCACACTGGGACGGAACCGCGGAAGAAGAGGAACAAATAAAAGAGGAAACCAAGGCCACCATTCGCTGTATTCCGCTGGATGCTGCGGAAGAAGAAGGACACTCACTGATCAGCGGCCGTCCTTCCAAACGTAGGGTGCTGTTTGCCAAGGCGTATTAAGCGCATCGGCCTTTTCGACAATAGTTTGGAATACAATTTGCCACTCCGGTAATATTAACATCAAATTCAAACTATTATGTCAGTAAACATTATCGATCTCGTAAAATCCTACATCACTCCGTCGGTCGTCGCACAGATGGCTTCCCATTTGGGCGAAAGCGAAGCCGGCGTTTCCAAAGCGGTGGACGGACTGCTGCCTGCCGTTGTGGGCGGCTTGGCAAATCATCACAACTCGGCGGGACTGCTGGATCAGTTGCGCAGCATGGGCAACAGCGGACAACTGGCGGGGCTGGCTTCGGGCGCTTCTACACAAGATACCACGGTAGGTTTATTGACCAACAATATCTTCGGTGACAATACCGGTAGCGTTGTAAGTTCTATTGCCAGTTATGCAGATATCAACGAATCTTCGGCCAATTCACTGCTCAATATGGTTGCAGGCGCAACTTTTGGCGCTGTAGGAAAATATGTGGTCGACAACAATTTGGATCAAGCAAGTCTCTCCAAGATTCTGTCCGATCAAAAAGACGATATTTCCTCTCGCCTACCGGCGGGTCTTTCATTGGCCGGTCTGGGTTTTGGCGATTGGTTCGGTAAAGAGCCGGTTCCGCAAGCCGATATGGAAACCTTGGATCCCAACAGAGTAAACCCGGGAAGTACCACCACGGCCGCAAATACCGCCGGTGCCGCAGCAGCGGCAAGTGCAGCCGGGCGTTCCACAACAACAAGCGCTTCAGAGGTAGACGTCACCCGCGCCGGAAAAACGCATGTGCACGTCGACAAGAAAGATGCGGGCGGCAGCGTTTGGAAATGGTTGCTTCCGTTGCTTCTGCTTATCCTCATCGGATGGTTGCTGATGCGTCAATGCAATAAAAAGAACGTCACAGACAATACAGCCGTTACCACCACAACCCCTGCCGACAGCGGCACGACCGCAGACAACAATGCGATGGCAAATACAGACAACCGCGAGATGACCACCGTAGATCTGAACGGCCAACAACTGCGCGGATACGCAAACGGCATGGAGGAAAACCTGATCAAATACCTGCGCACCGGAGCCTACAAAACGGCCGACGATGCAGAGTTGAAAAACAACTGGTTCGCTTTCGATAATGTCAACTTCCGTTTTAACGAGGGCACGGACTTGTTGCCCGGCTCAGAAGAGCAGTTGCAAAACTTGGCGGCCATTTTAAAAGCGTACCCCGATGCGAAAATCAAAATCGGTGGCAATGCAGACAAAGTAGGTTCTGACCAAGCAAACGAGGCGATTTCGCAAGAGCGTGCAAACTTCCTGCGCAGCGAGTTGGGTCGTTTGGGCGTGGCCAACCAAGTGGTAGCCGCCGAGGGTTACAGTGATGAATACGCTACCGTTTCGTCAAATGCGAGCAATGCAGAGCGCGCCACAGACCGCAACATGGCCATCCGTTTTGTAAAGTAATCTGTTCTATTCAAAGTCAAAGGCTGCCTCGTCGGGCAGCCTTTTTCATTGTTGGCCGTTGCAAAGAGTGACTAATTGGCGCAACCGCTGTTTTGGCTCCATCTTTGTGAAAAGACTGATAAATCTATAGTTATGGAAGAAAATAAGGATATACAGCACGAGAATGAAGAGATGAATCTGCCGGATGGTCAGAATGAGCAAGCCGACACGGAAAATCCGGCAGTAGAGAACAGCGCGGAAGAAAAGCTTGCAGAAGAAAAAGATCGGTACATCCGTCTTTATGCAGAGTTCGAAAATTATAAAAAGCGTACCACACGCGAGAAGATGGATTTCTTCAAGTACGCTTCTCAGGATCTGATGATTTCCATGCTCGCTATCCTTGACGACTTTGAGCGGGCTTTGCGAGAAATGGCCAAACACGGCAACGAGGCAGATCTGCAAGGCGTTGAATTGATTTACCAGAAATTCAAAGGAAAACTCGAAGAAAAAGGTCTTCAGCCGATCGAGGTGAAACAGGGCGACAACTTCAATGTCGATGAACACGAAGCCATCACACAAATCCCCGCGCCCACCGAAGACCTGAAAGGAAAAATTGTAGATGTTGTGGAAACGGGTTATCGCCTGCACGACAAAGTAATACGCTTTGCAAAAGTAGTGGTAGGCGCCTAACTGCCGCAAGAGAATGTTATGACAAAGAGAGATTATTATGAGGTGTTGGAGGTTACCAAAACCGCCAACGGAGACGAAATAAAAAAGGCCTACCGTAAGATGGCCATCAAATATCACCCGGACAAAAACCCGGGCGATAAAGAAGCTGAAGAAAAATTCAAGGAAGCGGCCGAAGCTTATGAGGTACTGAGCGACAGCAACAAGCGGGCGCGCTACGACCAATTCGGCCATGCCGGCGTAGGCGGCGCTGCGGGCGGTGGCTTCGGCGGCGGCATGAATATGGAAGATATCTTCAGCCAGTTCGGAGACATCTTCGGCGGTGCTTTCGGTGGCGGCTTCGGCGGCTTTGGTGGCGGTGGTCGCCAACAGTCGGCGCGCGGTTCCAACCTGCGCATCCGGATCAAGCTTACGCTGGAAGAGATTGTTAAAGGCACGACCAAGACCGTAAAGGTCAAGAAAATGAAAGCCGCTCCCGGCGTAACGTCTAAGGTTTGCCCTACCTGTCACGGAAGCGGTGCGCAGGTAAAAGTGGTCAATACCATGTTCGGCCAAATGCAGACCCAAACCACGTGCGGCACGTGCCAGGGCTTGGGGAAAGTGGCAGATAAAATTCCGGCAGGCGCGAATGAACAAGGTCTGATTCGCGACGAGGAAGAAGTGAGCATAAAAATTCCGGCCGGAGCCAGAGACGGCATCCAACTAAACGTTCGTGGCAAAGGGAACGACGCGCCGTTCGGTGGCAACCCCGGCGACTTGCTGGTAGTGATTGAGGAGGAAGAAGATAAAATCATCAAGCGCGAAGGCGACAATCTGCACCAAGAGCTTTACATTTCATTCGCCGAAGCGGCGTTGGGAGTTCATAAGGAAGTCTCGACCGTAGGCGGCAAGGTTAAGATTAAAATCGACGCCGGTACGCAAAGCGGAAAAATCCTACGCCTCAGCGGCAAGGGTGTACCCAGCATCGACAGTTACGGCACCGGTGACATGTTTGTACACATCAACGTTTGGACGCCACAAAAACTCACCAAAGAACAGAAAGAATTCTTCGAGAACGAATTGCATTCAAAAGGCATGATGCCCGAACCGACAGGCAAGGAGAAATCTTTCTTTGAAAAGGTGAAAGACATGTTCAATTAATAAAGAACAATACAGACGACAGCAAACCGCCCCCGGGCGGTTTTTTTGTTTCCTTACGGCAGTTGCGTCGGCAATCTATATTTACCTATTTTTATGCTTAATTTTTTGAATATGAAAAAGAAAGTTCTACTGCTTTTCTCCGTAGCTCTGTGCACGGTACTGATGGCGCAACAACGGTACGTGATGGTCATCCACGGCGGCGCGGGCTATGTCGACCGGAAAACACTCTCTCCCGAAAGCGAGAAAGCCTACCGCGAGAAACTGACCGAAGCTTTGCAGAAAGGCTATAAAGAGATCCAAGCCGGAAAAACCGCGGTTGATGCCGTGGCAGCCGCCATAGTAGTGCTGGAAGATTCTCCGCTTTTCAATGCGGGAAAGGGCGCGGTTTTCACCCACGACGGCGTAAATGAATTGGACGCCTCCATCATGTATGGCAAAGACAAGAGCGCAGGCGCCATTGCGGGCGTTCGCACCGTTAAAAATCCCATCAAAGCCGCGATTGCCGTCATGCAAAAGTCCGAGCATGTTATGCTGAGCGGTCGCGGGGCGGAACAATTTGCCGAGCTTCAACAACTGGAGATTGTGCCGAACGAGTATTTCCGCACCGACAGCCGCTGGAACTCCTTGCAACGGGTGATTAAAGAAGAACAAAATAAAAGTGTGAACCGAAGCGCATTTCAACAGAGTTTGGATGCCGACAAAAAGTTTGGCACCGTTGGCGCGGTAGCCTTGGATAAAGCCCGAAATATAGCCGCCGGAACCTCCACGGGCGGAATGACCAACAAGCGCTACGGCCGCATAGGCGACTCGCCGATCATCGGTGCCGGCACCTACGCCAACGGACAGGTCGGGGTTTCGGCTACCGGCCACGGAGAATATTTCATCCGCAGCACGGCGGCTCGCACATTGGCGGCGAAGATGGAATACCAAGGGAAAAACGTTCAAACCGCAGCTACGGAAACCATTGATGAAATCGGTAAGCTCGGTGGCGACGGCGGAATCATTGCGTTGGATAAAGACGGCCATGTGGCGATGCCTTTCAACACATCGGGCATGTACCGCGGCACCATCACCGACAAAGGCGTCGTGGAAATCTCTATTTTCAAATAAACTTTGTAACATTTCAGCGGTCGGGCAACTAACCGTATTAGAAGACTTTTTTATGCTAAAAGCAGTACATATCACCAAAGCCTACAATGCCGGAAAGAAAACCGCTCTGTCGGATTTCAGCATTGAGGTGCCCAAAGGAAGCATCTACGGTCTGTTGGGGCCCAACGGCGCAGGCAAGACTTCCTTCATCCGGATCATCAATCAGATTACCCAAGCCGACCACGGCGAGGTTTTCATCAACGGTGAAAAACTCAATCCCGACCATATACGGATGATCGGCTACATGCCCGAAGAGCGCGGCCTTTACAAAAATATGACCGTGGGCGATCAGCTTTTGTACTTCGGCGAGTTGAAAGGAATGTCGCGCGATGAAGCGATGAAAGAAGCCAAGTATTGGTTCGATCAATTGAACATCGACCATTGGTGGAAGAAGAAACTTTCCGAACTCTCAAAAGGGATGGCGCAAAAGATTCAGTTTGTGGTAACGGTTCTGCACCGCCCGCAGCTTTTGATTTTGGACGAACCTTTTTCGGGTTTCGATCCGGTGAACGCCAATCTCATCAAGGATAAAATCCTTCAACTGAGAGACGAGGGCCGAACGGTTATTCTGTCCACCCACCGTATGGAATCTGTGGAAGAATTGTGCGACTATGTAGCGCTCATCAACAATGCGAAAAAAGTTTTGGACGGACCGATTTTCGATGTACGCGAGCAATTCAAGAAAAAAATCTACCGAGTGGTATTGGCAGATACACAATCCGAAGCCTTACAGTCGCTCAGCCGGAAGTACCGAGTTCAAGACATAGATTACGCCAACGGCCTCGCTGCCTTTGAAATCAACGCGGTGTCTGACCCGAATGCCTTGATTTCAGAATTGGCCGCGGCAGGCAGAATCAGAACCTTCGACGAAAAGATCCCGGGAATGAATGAAGTTTTCATCAACGCAGTAAGTCAGTAAATCGACCATGAAAAATATATTGATTATCACCAAGCGCGAATTTCTGACGCAGGTAAAAAAGAAATCGTTCGTCATCTTGACTTTGCTTACTCCGCTGTTGCTGGTTGCCTTTGCAGCGGTGATCGGTTGGATGTTCCAAGCAAACGAGTCGGGCTTTAAAGTAGGCGTGATCGATAAGAGCGGAAAGTTTTCAACATTAAAAAGCGACGATAAAATCAACTACCATTTCTTGCCGGCCGCAAACGAGCAAAGCTTTATCACAGGTTTAAAGGAATCCGACGCCGAAGATGCTCTCCTCATCATTCCAAATCTTGCAGGTGATAATTGGCAAGAACTGGAGAGCGAGACGCGATTGCTGACCAACAAACAAGTGGGCCTGGATACGCGCGGACGCATCTCGTCTGATTTGGGTGAAATTGTCAAGCGCGAGAAAATCCGGAAGTTGGGATTGCAAGATGCCGTCATCGCCGACCTGAGCCGCAATTTCGCACTGAAGACCACCAACATCAACAACAAAGACAAAGAAGACGATTCTTTGCTGTACGGCATAAAATCGGCTTTGGGGATGATCCTGATGTACGCCACCTTTATGTTCATCATCATCTACGGCGTGCGGGTAATGCGCAGCGTTTTGGAGGAGAAGAACAACCGCGTGGTAGAAATCATCATTTCATCGGTCAAGCCGTTTGACCTGATGATGGGCAAGATATTGGGCGTTACGCTGGTGGCGGTTACGCAATTTGTGGTTTGGATCGGGATGACGGTGGCGGCTGCTGTATTCTTCAACACATCATTTATGGCCGGACCCGAGGGCGCGTCGGGCCTTGGCAGCATTCCGCAGCTTGTGGCAACGGTATCGCATAATCTGTTGAGCTTGGATTACGGCATGATAATCTTCGCGTTTATATTCTATTTTATTTTCGGTTATCTGTTTTACAGTTCCATGTATGCAGCCATTGGTTCTGCGGTGGACAATGAAACGGAGACGCAACAGTTTACGCTGTTTGCCATTTTGCCGCTGATGGTGGGCATGTACGGAAGCTTTACGATCATGAACAACCCCGAGGGCCCTTTGGGCTTTTGGCTGTCTATGATTCCGTTTACGTCGCCCGTGGCCATGGTGGCGCGCATACCGTTTGGCGTTCCGTTGTGGCAGATGGCATTGTCGCTCGGACTGCTGGTAATCTCGACACTCGGAATGGTTTTCATCGCTTCCAAAATTTACCGGGTGGGAATCCTGATGTACGGCAACAAGGCGACGATGAAAGAACTATGGAAATGGATTAGGGGCTAAAATCTTAATCTTCCCCCTACTTCATGCTGATGAGACATTTTGTTTTGTCCGGGCCTCTGTGTGCAGATTCTTGATTTTTAAATTGGCTTTGCATAAAAATGCACTCTGAATTGCCGGGTTTCGCATTTTGAATAAATAAAAGTTGCAGGATAAAGGACGGCAAACATTTGTAAGCACCGCAATAATCTTATTTACAGCGCATTAGAGCTTTTAATGGCTATGTTGAACTTCGTATATTTGGGAGTTACCTGCAATTACATACCGACCACTAACAAATTTTGAATGGACAGAGAGAAAC
>RDDY01000291.1 GCA_003852805.1 Chryseobacterium sp. | reverse complement strand
AGAGGTCGCCGGCCACCAATACCAGATCTACTTCTTCTCGGTCGGCAATCTCCATACACCCTACGCGAACGAGGTGCGACTGAAACAGTTTTTGGGTGAAGAAAAAGACAGCGAACTGAACCGAGTGTTGCACGAGCATTGGCACACACTGGCCGAGGAGCACTGTTGCCCTAAAGGCGTCAACCTCCTTATGGCGCACCTTTACATGAACCGCAGAGGCGAAGAATTGCTGGAAGAACCCGAAGGCGAAAAACCCATCAAAATAGGAAACGCAGACTTGATTTATTGTGACGCTATTCCTACACATATTCAATATACGGCGCTGGGTCACCTGCACGGCCATAAGAACATCGGCGCGGCAGACTCGCCTGTGGTATATGCTTCCTCGCCGCTCTGTTACAGCTTCAGCGAGGCGGGGCAAACCAAATCGGTTTCGGTGGTTCAGGTTTTTCCTGGCCGATCGGTTGTGCACGAACGGCATTCATTGTCGAAAGGAAAGCCGTTGTTCCGCAAGAGTTTTGACAGCGTGGACAATGCCGTTGATTGGTTAGAACAAAACCCCGATTGCTGGGTAGAACTGACCATGGAAAGCGATACCTTTTTGTCGGCTACGGAACGAAGAAGGATTTTCTCGGCGCACGACGGCATCGTGTTTCTGATTCCGAAAGTAAAGCAGGCACAAGAGTCACTTTTGGACATCCAAACGATAAATCCCGCGCGAGACACCTTGTCGCTTTTCAAAGACTATTTCAAAAGCAAGAATGCCGGCCAAGAACCCGATGAAGCGCTTTTGGACCTTTTTAATGAAATACTGCACAGCTGATGATTCCGTTAAAACTGACCTTGGAGGGTCTTTATTCTTACCAAAGCCGGCAGACCCTTGACTTTACGCGCCTTACCGACGCGGGTTTGTTCGGCATTTTCGGTGCGGTGGGCTCGGGGAAGTCATCCATTTTGGAAGCCATTTCGTTCGCCCTCTACGGCAGAACCGAGCGGTTGAATCTGAGCGGTGACAACCGAAATTACAATATGTTGAACCTCAAGTCCGACAGAGCCTACATTGACTTGGAGTTCCTCAATTTCCAAAACAAGAAGTACCGCGCGGTGCGAGAGTTTCGACGCAATTCCAAACGCTTTGACGATGTGAAACCTTCGGCAGCGCTTTACGAGTGGAAAGACGAGGATTGGCATCCGCTGACCATCGTAAATGCCGACTCCGTTTTGGGCAATCTCAGCTATGAAAACTTCAAGCGTACCATCATCATTCCGCAAGGGCAGTTTCGGGAGTTTATAGAACTCGGCCCGACCGCGCGTACACAGATGATGAAAGAGATTTTCCCGCAGTTGCAGCAGTACGATTTGGCCTCCAAAACAAAGTTGTTGCGCGAAGCCAACACGGCCGAACTCAATCATTTGGAAGGCCGATTGAAAGGCTTTGAAGATGTATCGGCAGAGTCGGTAAATGAGCTGACGGAACAATGCGCCGCCACCGAAAGCAACTACAAAAAGCGCAAAAAACAACACACCGAACGGTTGGCGTCCGTGCAAGAACTGCGCGCTCGAAAAGCCGATTTTGACGTGTTGAACCAAAAGTCGAGAGAACTGTCGAAACTGGAAAGCCGGCGCGAAGAAATGCAGCGTTTGCAGAAAAGCGTGGATGAAGCAGATTTTATAGCACGGAACTTTGCCGGCCCGTTTCGGGATCTGAACCGAGTGGAAAACGAGCTTAAAAAGCAGAAAGAGGACGAAAGGTTTCTGACCGATGAAGGTGAGAAACTTACCAGGTCCTTGACGGAAGCGCAAACCGAATTGCAGGATTTGACGCCAAAGTTCGAAATATTAAAAAACAAGCGCGCCGAAGAAGAAGACTTGAAAAACATTCTAAGTATTCTAAAGGCAGAGAACGAAATCGAGCGCTTGCAGAAACGTGTGAAAGCAGGCAATGATGAGTTGGAAAAAGTAGCCACGGCAGAACAAGAACTGCTGAAGCAAATCACCGATGTGGAGGCTAAAATCACATCATTGAAGTCAAAACTCATCGACCCGGCCGTGATGATGGCGGTTTCCGACTGGTTCTCGCGCAATGAGCATTTAAATCAAGATCTGAAAAAACACAAACAGCGGCTGGAAGCCATCAACAAAGAGCTGACTACCATCAATACCGAAGCGGTTGATAACCATATCGAACTTGATTCCTTCGAGGAAACGTGGAATCGTCGCTCGAAAACCTTGGCAGAACTGCGCACCGAATGGGAGAAAAAGCGAGACGATCTACGCATCAAACAGCAATTAAGCGCCTATGCGCATCAACTGCACGACGGTGAAGCTTGTCCGCTTTGCGGCTCGGCAGAGCATCCGAATATTGCGGAAGCGGCAGATGTGTCGGAGGAATTGCAAGAATGCGAAAAGAAATTGGCACAAAACGAGGCCGACCGCGAAAATCACTACAAATTCCGGTCGGTGGCGCAGAATCTGAAAATCAAAAAGCAAAACGCCGAGAACCAAAAACAAGCAGAACAAGAAGCATTGACCGCTTGTGAGAATCAGCTCAGGGAACATCTGCAAAAGTTTCAATGGCCGATGTTTTCGCCCAAAAATCGGGAAGGTTTTGAAGCCGAGAGGATGCGGTCCGCAGAGCAAAGCAAACAGCTGGACCATTATGCACAAAACGTAGAGAAACTGCGCAAAGAGCGGGAAGAACAGCGCCTGAAAAACGAGCGATTCAAGAAAGCGGTAGACGGTTTCCGTATGGACGAACATGCCAAACAGTCGCAAGTTGCCACGCTGAAAAACGCTTTGAAAAAGCTGGCGTACAACGACTTTGCATCAGCCGAGGTCGACGGAATCTCAGTTGCTTTAACCGACTTGATAAACGCAAACGATAAAGTGGAAAGTGATTTCCATCAGTTGCAAAAACACGTGGCTGAACTTGTCCGGCAACAATCTGTTTCGGCCACCAAACGGTCAGCGGTTACCAAACGCTTGGCCGAACTGAATAATGAAAGCTTGGCTATTTCCGAAAATATCAACGCTCTGCTCAACGAATCTCAGCTCTCATCAGCGCGCGTGCAGCAGGTTCTGGAAAACATGCCCGACATTGCAGCCGAGCGTAAATGCGTGGAAGATTTCAACATCCATTACCAAAGTCTGAAAAAAGGAATTGAAGATCTTACGGACAAATTAAAAGACAAGCCTTACGACTCGGTAAAACATGCCGAACTTGAGCAGCAATGTACCGATACGGAAACCGAACTGGAGAAACTTCGTACAGAACTCGGCGGCTTGCAAAAGGAATCCGAGCGTTTGACGAAAGCGTTAAACGAGAAAAAATCTCTGCTTGAGAGTTACGATAAACTGCGTCTACGCGCCGAAAACCTGAAAACCCTGACGCAATTGTTCCACGGTTCAGGCTTCGCCGAATATGTTTCCACGCTTTATCTGCGCACCTTGTGCGAGCATGCCAACCAACGTTTCCACCGCATGACGCGCAACCGTCTGAGCCTGCAACTGAACAGCAGCAACGACTTTGAAATCATAGATTATCTGAACGGCGGAAAGAGCCGCAGCATCAAAACCCTCTCGGGCGGTCAGGCGTTTCAGGTCTCGCTAAGTCTCGCATTGGCCTTGGCCGAAAGCGTGCAGTCGGGTGCTGCGGCAGACAGAAACTTCTTCTTTATAGACGAAGGTTTCGGCACGCAGGACGGTGACTCCATCCATGTGGTTTTTGAAACCCTGAACAATCTCTTGAAGGAAAACCGCATCGTCGGCATCATTTCTCACGTGGAAGAATTGAAGGAAAAAATCCCGATTTCATTGCACATCTACAACGATGCGGAGCTGGGCAGCCGAATCAGCATGGAGCATTAATGAGAGAAAGCGTAATTTTAACTCTTAAATCCCGGACAATAAAATGAAAATATATACCAAAACAGGCGACAAAGGCCAAACCGCACTTTACGGCGGAACGCGCGTTTCCAAAGCTTCGGCGCGTGTGGACGCTTACGGTACCATTGATGAGCTGAACGCCTTTGTGGGCGTAGCAAAGAGCCAAACCGATAACGGCGAACTGCTGGAACAGTTGAAAAAAATTCAGTTCGATTTGTTTACGGTGGGTTCCGAGGCCGCAACGCCAACGGATAAACTGACATTGGCCAACGGTAAGTCGCGTTTGGACCTGATGATTTCCGACAAGGAAATCGAGGAATTGGAAAATTGGATGGATGCGCTGAACGAGGAGCTGGAGCCGCTGCAGTATTTTATTTTGCCGGGCGGCGGAAACGCATCGACAGCGTTTCATGTGGCACGTACGGTGTGCCGCCGCGCAGAGCGTTGCTTGGTATTGCTGAACGAGGACGAACCGGTGCGCCCGGAACTTATCAAATACGTGAACCGATTGTCAGATTATCTCTTTATCGTTGCGCGCTACGTGGCCAAGATTCATGGCGAGCAGGAAGAGTTCTGGAACCCGAGTAACAGGAAATAAAGGAGAGGATTTCTTAAACGCGTGCGCGGCCTTTACGAGGAACGAAGCAATCTCACAGTACCGAAAGTTTACGGATAAGCTTATTGTCTCAACTGTCTTAACGGTAAGAACACAGCTGTCGTTTGTGTTTCTTCTTTAAGTAGGGCGCCTCTGTTTTTCATGAAAAATCTTTGCGAACCTTGCGTTAAAAATTTGCAACTCGACGTCAGTAGAGTTCAGACGCCTCCGGCATGACAAAAGATACGCAGCAATGAGGCTGTTAAGCGTCACCAAAATGAATTTGAATATCAATTGAAAGCTTTACTTTTCATCAACGGTCAACCGCCGGCGGCATTGCCTGCAACGGAGGGTTATGGCCTCATTGCCTGCACAGACGGTGCGTTCCATTATTTGAAACGTATGGGCTTTCCGCTGCAAAAGCTTGATTTTATCTCGGGCGACTTCGACTCGCATACGGGCGTGGACGAGGAAATCTACCGCGATGCATTTATTTACACTCCCGATCAAAACAAAACCGATTTTTATAAAGCGCTGGAACTGCTGTTGCAGCGCGGCGTCACACATTTGTCCGTTTATGGAGCCAGCGGCGGAGAGCAAGACCATTTTCTCGGCAATCTAACGGCGGCCTTTGCGTTTCGGGAGAAAATCGAAATCCGTTTCTATGACGATTATTCCACTTATTTCTTCATCCCCGAAAGTTTCACCGTGGAAGGTGTAAAAGGCCGAACGATTTCGCTCATGCCTTTTCCCTCAGCCGACGGAATTGTTACCAAGGGCTTGGCGTGGCCGTTGAACAATGAGAGCTTGGAAATCACCTCACGTATCGGTACCAGAAACCGCGCGTCGGAAGACAGGGTAAGCATTCGGTATGCATCGGGCCACCTGCTTGTGTTCATCAGCCGAGACGGTTGGGCCGAAATTGATGAACACGGCTGTAATTCCTGAATTTTTTCGGAAATTTGTTGTTTCGTTTTCGCTAATCGTATTTAACAATAAGGAACAGAGATTGCAGGAGGAATCGGGCCAAATCCCGGTTATTCTACAATCAATCAAAACTTTGGACTCTAAATGAAAATTAAATATTCGGAACTTATCGACCAGACTTTCTACTTCCCGACAGAGGAATTCCGTACGGAAGGCGATCATCTCCTTTTCCACGACATTCCGCTGATGGATGTCATCGAAAAGTTTGGTACGCCATTGAAATTCAATTATGTGCCGAAGATTTCTCAGAACATACAGCGCGCCAAAAAATGGTTTGCAGAAGCCATCGAGCGTAACGGATACAGCAAAGGTTACCGTTATTGCTATTGCACCAAATCCAGTCACTTTGCGTTTGTTCTGGAAGAAGCTCTGAAAAATGGCATCAGCATCGAGACCTCGTCCGCGTACGATATGGATATCGTGAAAAGCCTTTATGACAAAGGAAAGGTGGACAAAGAGATAGAGGTGATTTGTAATGGCTTTAAGACGGACGATTATTTGGTTAAGATTTCGGAGATGATCAATAACGGCTTTGAGAACATCACGCCGATCTTGGACAACTACCGCGAGCTGGATAAGCTGACCGAAAGCATTGACGCCAATTTCAACATAGGAATCCGCATAGCCTCCGAGGAGGAACCGAAGTTCGAGTTTTACACCTCGCGTTTGGGCATCGGTTACAAAGACATTATCCCGTATTATTCCCAAAAGATTGCCGAGCACCCAAATGCAAGGCTGAAGATGCTGCACTTTTTCATCAACACAGGCATCAAAGACACGGCTTATTATTGGAATGAATTGTATAAATGTCTGCGTGTTTATGCACGGTTGAAGAAAATTGCTCCTGAGGTTGATTCGCTTAACATCGGCGGCGGTTTCCCCATCAAGACATCGCTCAATTTCAATTACGATTATCAGTACATGGTAAACGAAATCGTGAGCCAGATTAAAAAATTCTGCGAGGAAGAAGGCGTGGAAGAACCGAATATTTATACTGAATTCGGCTCGTTCACCGTGGGCGAGAGCGGCGGACATCTATATAAAGTGATTTCACAAAAACGCCAGAACGACCGTGAAAAGTGGAACATGATCGACAGTTCTTTCATGACTACTTTGCCCGATACTTGGGCCATATCTCGCCGTTTTATCATGCTGCCGCTCAACCGTTGGGACGATTCTTATGAGCGCGTTTTCCTTGGCGGGTTGACTTGTGATTCAGATGATTATTACAACTCTGAGCAGCATACCAACGCCATTTATCTTCCTGTTTTTAGTGATACCAAGCCGCTTTATTTGGGCTTTTTCAACACAGGTGCCTACCAAGACACCATCAGCGGCTACGGCGGCGTGCACCATTGCCTGATGCCGCAGCCCAAGCATATCCTCATCGACAAAGACGAAGACGGGAATTTCACCTATGAACTTTTCCGCAAAGAACAAGAGCCGGAAGATGTATTGAAATTGCTGGGTTACTAGATAACGAGAGCTTACAATAGTAAGCTCTTTTTTTATAGCCGTTTTCCGGACAAGAATCTTAAGAAATTAATTGACTATAAAATTAGTTGTACAATTAAAAAATCTGTTTACATTTGTATTACTAAATTCTTAGTTATATGAAAGTAAAAACATTGACCAAGGCCGAGGAGCAGGTAATGCAGTTTCTTTGGCAAATCGAAAAAGGTTTCCTGAAAGACATAGTCGAACGCTTCCCCGAACCGAGGCCCCACAGCAACACGGTGGCCACTTTGTTGAAGATTCTTTTGGAGAAAGGTTACGTATCGTACGACGTGCACGGGCGACAACATCTGTATTATCCGTTAATCAAAAGAGAAGCTTACTCCGGCAAGTCGTTGAAGAATTTGGTGAAAAGCTATTTCGGTGGCTCGTACAAAAATGCAGTTTCTTTCCTTGTGGAAAAAGATGAGTTGAGCGTCGAAGATTTACAGATGCTCTTGGACGAACTCAAAAACAAGGAGTGATGGAAACTGTGGTATTTTACTTTCTGAAGGTTACCCTTGCGTCGGGATTGTTGTTCGCGTACTATTTTCTGTTGCTGCGCGATTCTACTTTCCACCGCTATAACCGTTTTTATTTGGTTTCGGCCACCGTTATCAGTTTTCTTTTGCCGCTGCTGAAGGTTGACTATTTTACGGTAGAACTGAGAACCGATTTGTTCTTGCTCGTCAACCGTTTCAACCAAGGGTCCGGCCAAGGCACGGAAACTCATGCCTACAACATCACCGCTGCCGTGGCATTGCTTGTTTCGGTTCTGCTTGTCGTTCGCCTCTTTCTCGGCGTGCGAAAGGTCATGGTACTGAAAAAACAGTACCCGAAACAAGACATCGGCGGAGTAGAGTTGTATTTAACCGACCTGAACGAGGCACCGTTCTCATTCTTTAAAAGCATTTTCTGGAAAAATTCCGTCAGTCCGAGTTCCGATTCAGGCCGTCGAATCTTGCGGCATGAGCTGGTCCATGTGCAGCAACGGCATTCATGGGATAAGCTGTGGCTCGAAATGCTGGCTGCGCTTTGCTGGTTCAATCCGTTTTTCAAAATAATCAAAAAAGAGTTGCTGCTGGTGCATGAATATCTTGCCGATGAAGAAGCTTTGAAATCCGGCGATGCCTCCGTATTTGTCCAAATGCTCCTCGACAGCAGTTTTACGGCAACCGCTTTGCCCGTAACCAATCCGTTTATTTCTTCCAATCTAAAAAAACGACTGAAAATGATTTCTTCTCCCAAAACCAAATACAGCTACGCGCGCCGTATTTCGGCGCTTCCGGTGCTGTTCGCCGTCGCCTTTGTTTACATGGTTGATGCCAAGAACAGAGATATTGCCGATATCAACCACGAGATCGAAACTGCTGTTTCGGCCATGAAACAGGATACGATACGACCGAGCGCTCGCCTCGAATCAGCCGAAAAAATAAAATCGAACAGCGATAAGGAGGCGAAAAGTGTAGCAAAAAAGACGATAATAATGGCCGAAGCCGAGCGCAGAGCCAAAGAAGCGGAAGCCAAATATAGTTCGCCGGAATTCAAGGCTAAAATTGCCGAAGCCGAACGCAGAGCCAAAGAAGCGGAAGCCAAATATAGTTCGCCGGAATTCAAGGCTAAAA
>RDDY01000040.1 GCA_003852805.1 Chryseobacterium sp. | reverse complement strand
ACAAAAATTTATCGATTCTCATATTTTATTTATACTTTTGCACGTTATTATACCACAATTATAATTATTAAAGCTTAATGAAAAAAATAATCCTGAGTCTGCTTATTGTCCCGCTGGCAATGATCGGTTGCCGAAAAGACGATGACAAGCCACTGCAGAAGGTAGATGTTGCAACGCAGAACAGCTATGACGACGAAGCAGCACAGGCTTTTTTAGAAAATAATTATTTCGACGCACAAGGCAACGTAAGAACGTTTACCGACAAAGAACCTGCCGATTCGACACGCGTGAAACTCTCTTCGCTGAATCCTGTTAAACTGCCATCGGGTGTGATCTATGTTGTACGTCCCGGCGCGCAACCGGCCGATGGAAGAACCCTGGCCGACCAAGATGTGATCACATTGCAGTTTCGGGCGACCACGTACGTAGCCGAACCGCATGAAGGGAAAACCATTTACCAATCGCCGATCAATTTTTACAACACCGTAAACGGCACAGGGACTCCCACTACGGATCCTTCATGGTATTATGTCAAGAAATCAGTACTGGACGCCAACAAGAACGTGACCCGCAGCTATTTCGAAATAGAAGGATTTCAGGAGGCGATCAAACATTTCAAGAGTTATGACCAGCCCGATGAGGCCAACTATAATTTGCAAGGTGTGATTATTGTTCCGTCAAGAGCCGCCTTTGCGCGCGATCCGCACTTTAACTACATCAACTACAATCTGAACGACAGAACTTTCGTTTTCAACTTCCAGCTATACCGCTCGCATACGAGAACGGAGGACGAGAAATAAAACATACAATATTTCGGTGAGCAGCTCTACTTTGGTAGAGCTTTTTTTGTGACGTTTTGTGGCGAGATGCAAATGTTGTTTTTGTTATACTTTGCCGCGTCGGGCTTAACACAAAAAAAGCTATCTTAGTATAGTTTTTTGTTAACAACCTGTTGTTACACAGGTGATCACATTTTGAAAAAATGGCTGAACTCTCAGAATTAAAACTGCACGAGCAATTAAAAGACGACTCACAAACCGTAGCTGCCGTCAACGAATTTAATACGCTTCTTCAAGAGCTGCGGAAGAAAAATTTGTCGGGGTCTGTAGAACGTGAGATAAACCGAGCTGTTAGAGAGTTGAACGCATCAACAGACGGCAAAACTACCTTTAACAAACTCCTGAAGCAGCGCCGCTTTGCCATTGTCAGGTTGGTGGAGAAAGAACATAAAATTGTACCGAAGGGCTACTACCGCAAGCTTTGGCTGAGTTTGGGCATGGCCGCTTTCGGGCTGCCGTTGGGTGTGGCTTTCGGAACTGCGCTGCACAATACCGCATACATTGCGCTGGGTCTGCCTTTGGGATTGGCCATCGGGTCCGGCATCGGACGACGGATGGACAAGAAAGCTGCCGAGGAAGGACGGCAGCTGAATATTGAACTAAAGGGCAAATGATCACACAATCGGTGAACCTCACTCTTCATACTGCTCCAAGAAATAACTGAATCCCAGCCCATCTACCTGATCGGCAGCATCTTCCATAGTCTCCAGCAGATCTTCAAAGGTTTCCAGCTGATCCACGTTCATGTTCACAAATTCGATATTGAGCGGCATGGACAGACCTCCCATTAATACGTCATTCAACGCATCAAGGTTATTACCGAAATAGTCCGGCAAAACAACCTTCTTTTTTAAGGCGTCATAAAAATCCTCATAATCGCCAATCTCGGCGAAATCTATATAAACATCCATAAATTTATTTTTGGGTAAAGCTCTTGTAATGATCGTGTGTAACGAAGATGAGACCGTCATTGCTGTAAACCACACGCGCTGCGCCACGGTTTCCGCAATGGTAATCTATATCGGCCTCATAATATTTTCTGCCGTCGGACATCGGCAACTTCTTTTCGCGGTTACCGAACGCATCGCCACCAATGGCACGGCCCGGCAATACTTCGCATAAATTTCCGCCGGCGGGATCCCAGCCCAGATTGCGCGCTTCTTTCTTCGTCAAATAGTAACCGGGCAGTTTCCGGTTGTCCTTAAGGAAGCTTACCACCGTATTTTCGTCGGTCAAACGGTCGATTTCCTTAGCCGAGGTTCCATTCACTGTCGACGATGCAGGCGTTGTCGAGCCAACATTTGCCGCTGTACGGTCACCCACACAATACATGGCCAGCATACCCAAAAGTGCACCTACGAAGAAGAATAAAAACAGTCGTTTTTTCATCCGTTTTTCAGCTTTTCGGGGATTTCACAAATCGGAATCGGGTTTATTTTGTGAAGGTTTGCGCGGTGCAGCCTGTCGTAAATAGCGAACACTTCTCTTTGACGCCCCGTAAAATCATCGGCCTTGTGGTCATCATAATGCTGCATGGCCCATTCCAACTCCGGATAACTCGCACCGAGTTGCTGTTCATCGGTCTGCGCATTGTCCCACAAACCGTCGGTGGGCACCGCGTTCTGAATGCTTTGCACAATATCCAACCCATGCGCCAAATTGTACACTTCGGTTTTCATCAGATCTCCGATGGGGCTTATATCCACACCGCCGTCGCCGTATTTGGTAAAGAACCCGACGCCGAAGTCCTCAATCTTATTCCCCGTTCCGGCCACCAGCAGTCCGTTCAATTGTCCGTAATAATACAGAGTCAGCATACGTAGGCGCGCGCGGGAGTTGGCAAACGCCAAATTACGTGCGGGGAAGTCTTGCATGGAAACATCTACCACAGATTCAAAGGCATTGAACGTGGCCGTCAAATCCACGCTCAGACTTCTCACATTCGGAAAACGAGATTCCAAATCTGCAATGTGTTCGCGCGCGCGGCTTACTTCGGCGCTTTGCTGTCGAATCGGCATTTCCAACAGCAAGGTATCCAGACCCGTTTTGGCTGCAAGTGCAGACACCACCGCCGAGTCCACGCCGCCCGAAATACCCAATACAAAACCTTTCATCCGTGCGGCTTCTGCGTAGTCTTTCATCCAGCCGACGATGTATTCTATCACCTCCTTTGTTCGCATTATTAATCGTAATTTTGACAGTGCTAAAAAGCAAGTAAAGGTAATGAAGTTTTGGCGATTCTTTTTGATTTCGGTACTGTTGTTGGGAGTGACTTCGTGCAAGAAGAAGAGCAACAGTCGCCGCGATCTTGCGACTGTTCCGGTGGATTTTCAAATGACGGATATCTCCGCCGAGATGTACAACACCAAGATTCCGTTCGATCGGTTCAAGAACCAATACCGTTGGTTTCTCGACCCGGATGTGCCCGACAGCGTTTACATCAAAAAACGCAGTGATGTAGAGGAAATGAAAATCTATCGCGAAGCTCTGCAAAAGCTTGATGTGCAAAACTTGAAAGCCGGGCTTACCGGACTTTTCGGCAGGGTCAAAAACTTCGATACACATTTCCAACCGCCGCACGTTTACCTGTTCAGTTCGGCTACGCAGATGGCGTTGGAACCTATTTTATATGCAGCCGATAAAGATTTGTTGTTCATAGATCTTTCGGGGTTTTTGGGTGAGCAAAGCAAATATTACGACTGGACCGAGCAATATTTTAGATCGAGCATGACCCCCCAAAACCTTTTGCCCAAAACCTCATATGCGTTGGCCGATCAGTTTGTCGGACAATCGTTGGGGTCGGCAAAGTTCATCGACCAAATCGTAACCGAAGGCAAGAAAATGGCGCTGCAAGATTCTTTTCTGCCCGACGAACCCGATCATTTGAAATTCGGTTATACGGCAAAGCAACAGGAATGGGCGGTGCAAAACGAAGCACAAGTTTGGAATTTCTTCGTGGAAAACAATTTGATTTACAGCGACAGCCCTGACCTGTACGAGCGTTTTATAGCGCCGGGTCCGTTTTCCAAATTCTATGCGCCCATCGATAATGAAGCGGCACCGCGTATCGGCGCTTGGATTGGCTGGCAGATTTGCCGAGAATATTTGGAAAAACATCCGGACGTCAGCCTCAAGGAATTTTTGCAGACCGATGCTTCGACCCTTTTTACACAATCGGGTTACAGACCTTAGAAAACGAATATTATGAGAAATACACAGATTACGCTGAACGTGGAATTAGACGAGAACCACGTTCCTGAAAAAATGACTTGGAACGCGCAGGACGGCGGCGTGGAAAACCAAGAAACCAAAGCCGTAATGATGTCCGTCTGGGACGATAAAACCATGGAAGCTTTGCGCATAGACCTTTGGACCAAGGAAATGCCCGTGGAGCATATGAAACGCTTTTATCATCAAATACTGGTTTCGTTGGGCCACACCTACCAAAGAGCGACCGGCGAAGAAGATGTGGCACAAGAGATCCACGACTTTGCCGAAACCTTTGCGCACCTGAGTAAAATTAAAATGTAAAAGCCCGAGGATATGAATTTCAACACCAAGGTAATCCACGGCGGACAGCAACCTGAACCGCATACCGGCGCTGTCAACGTTCCGGTTTTTCTCACCTCTACCTTTGCCCAAGAGAGCCCGGGCAAACTGCGCAACGGCTATGAATATTCGCGGGGTGCCAACCCTACGCGCCAAGCGCTGGAAGACAGTTTGGCGGCCATAGAAAACGGTGCGCGCGGCTTAGCTTTCGGTTCCGGTTTGGCTGCAACCGACTGTGTTCTGAAACTGTTGAGCCCCGGAGACGAAATCATTGCCGGCGATGATTTGTATGGAGGAAGCTATCGCCTGTTTACACGTTTGTTTGCCAAGTACAATCTCAAGTTCACATTCATTGACTTCAGCGATTTGTCTGCGGTGGAAGCGGCCATCACCGATCGGACAAAATTGATTTGGCTGGAAACGCCGACCAATCCGTTGATGAAGCTTATCGATATTGAAGCTGTGGTAAAAATGGTCAGCGACAGAGACATCTTGGTAGCCGTGGACAACACCTTTGCATCGCCGTACATTCAGCGCCCTTTGGATCTTGGTGCAGATATCGTGATGCATTCTGCCACCAAGTATTTGGGAGGACATTCAGATGTGGTTGCCGGCGCGCTGGTGGCAAAAACCGAGGAACTGGGCGAGCAGTTGCATTTCATTCAGTTTGCTTCCGGCGGCATTCTGGGTCCGCATGATTCGTACTTGGTTTTGCGCGGCATAAAAACGCTCGCATTGCGCATGCAACGGCATTCGGAGAACGGCCAAAAAATAGCCGCTTATCTGGAAGAGCATCCGGCGATCGGCAAGGTTTTTTATCCGGGATTGGAGTCGCATCCGCACCACGAGTTGGCTACGCGTCAGATGAAAGGCATCTATGGAGGAATGCTGTCTTTCACTTTCAAAAGCGGCGAAAAGACGGACTCATTCCGTTTCTTGGAAAAGCTCAAAGTATTCACATTGGCGGAGTCTTTGGGCGGAGTGGAATCTTTGGCCAACCATCCGGCTACCATGACGCATGCCTCCATTCCCGCGGACAAGCGCGCCGAGATCGGCATCACCGACGACTTGGTACGCTTAAGCGTAGGCATTGAGGATGCCGAGGATCTGATCCTGGATCTGGAACAAGCCTTGTCTTGACCAATCTTGCGACAAATGTCATTAAAAGTTTTGATCGTATCTATGCCGGACTTTTCCGGCATTTTTATTTGAACCATCGATCGACTCTATCCGATTCCGAATCCATCTCTTTGGTCGGCATCGTTTCGGAACGCGGCAGAAACCGTAAATTTGTTCTAACACACAATTTCTGTAATCGGATAAATTAAGCTCGAAATGGAACACGCCATAGAAATACTGAAAGCAGGCGGCACGCTCCTCTATCCCACCGATACTATTTGGGGAATAGGTTGTGACGCCACCAATGCAGATGCCATCAGAAAAATATTCGAAATCAAGAAGCGCGATCGCAACAAATCGATGATTATCTTGGTAGAGGTCGAACGGCGTCTTCAGGACTTGGTTAATGTTCCCGAAATCGCCTGGCAACTGATCGACCTCAGTGAAAAGCCGATTACTTTGGTTTATGACAATCCGCGGGGCCTGCCGGCGGAAGTATTGGCACCGGACGGAAGCATCGGTATCCGCCTGACGAAAGATCCGCTGTGCAAAAATCTTATTAAAAAGTTAGGCGCGCCGCTGGTTTCTACCTCGGCCAATCTGAGCGGCGACAAAGCACCAATGCAGTTTTCAGACATCTCGCAAGAAATAAAGGACGCGGTAGATTATGTATTGCCCGAAAGACAAGACCAAGTGTCGGAATATCCGGCTTCGTCGGTGATTCGGGTTTGGGACGACGGACGCATTAAAGTCCTGCGCGAGTAAGTTAAAGCTTGTTAACCTCAATGTTTATCTTTGCAGCGGTATCTCGAACGGATCACCGATTTCAAATCTACATTCATGCAGGTCAACCTAAACCAGAATAAAAATCTAAAACTTTTCAAAACCATTTCCGAGGTGGCGGCCCGCAGCGGCCGTTCGGTCTATATTGTCGGCGGCTATGTGCGCGACTTGCTGATGCAGCGTAAAGCGCCGACCGATATAGACTTCGTCACCGAGCAAAGCGGCACCGATTTGGCCGAAGAAGTGGCACGGACACTGAATCCGAAAATTAAAGTAGCGCACTTTAAGACCTACGGCACGGCCATGTTTCGCTATAAAGATTTGGATCTGGAATTTGTGGGCGCGCGGCGGGAGAGCTACAGTGAAAACAGCCGTAAGCCCGCGGTGGAAACAGGCACGCTGGAAGACGACCAAAAGCGTCGGGACTTTACCGTAAATGCGTTGGCTATTTCTCTCAATCATGACAACTTCGGCGAATTGATCGATCCTTTCGGTGGTATTCAAGATTTGCAAAACAAACTTCTTCGCACACCGCTGGACCCAGTTCGTACTTATTCCGATGATCCGCTGCGAATGATGCGCGCTATTCGTTTCGCGTCTACACTGCAATTCGAAATAGAAGAACATTCTCTACAGGCCATTCGTCAAGAAGCCGAACGCATCAAAATCGTTTCGATGGAAAGAATCATGACGGAGTTCAACAAAATCATGCTCTCCGCACAGCCTTCGCGCGGTTTGAAGCTGATGGAAGAGACGGGCTTGCTACAACTCATCATTCCTGAACTGACGGCGCTGAAAGGTATAGAAGAAAAAGAGGGCCAAACCCACAAAGACAACTTTTGGCACACGCTGGAAGTAGTGGACAATATCTCGAAGGATACACAAAGCCTTTGGCTTCGGTGGGCCGCACTGCTGCATGACATCGGCAAAGCACCGACCAAGAAATTCAGTAAAGAAATCGGTTGGAGTTTTCATGGTCACGAATTTGTTGGCTCCAAAATGGTCAAAACGCTTTTTCAGCGACTGAAGTTGCCGCTGGGAGCCGAGATGAAATATGTACAAAAAATGGTGCGCCTGTCCTCACGGCCGATTGCGTTGGTAACCGACGATGCCTCCGACAGTGCACTGCGGCGTCTGCTGTTCGATTCGGGTGAAGATCTGGACGATTTGTTCACGCTTTGCAAGGCCGACATCACCACCAAGAACAAAAGAAAGCAGCAACAGTTCAAAAAGAACTTCGACTACGTGGAACAGAAAATCCGCGAGGTGGAAGAAAAAGACCAAGTGCGTAATTTTCAACCGCCCGTTACCGGTGAGGAGATCATGCAGAAATTCAACATCGGTCCGAGTCGTGAAATCGGGATACTGAAAGAAAAAGTGAAAGAAGCTATTTTGGACGGCGAAATCCCTAACGAGAAAACCGCCGCTATGGAGTACGTTCTCCGCGAAGCCGAGCAGTTGGGGTTGAAAGCCGTTTACTGATCCTCATCTTTTTCGGCCTCTGCCTGCTGTTCTATTTCCCTGGCCTTGGTAAGCGCGCTGGCCACCAGACCCGCAGGAATGGTCACAATGCCCACGCCCAACATCAGGATGAAAAATGTAAACATCTTTCCGCCGACGGTTACGGGATAGACGTCTCCGTAACCCACCGTTGTCAACGTCACTATCGCCCACCATGCGCTGGAAAATATGGATGAGAACACTTCCGGCTGTGCCTCGTTTTCAAAGTAATAAATGCCCGCAGAGGCCAAAAACAGGAATATTCCGGTAACGATCAGGAAAAGAATGACCTCTTCCTTCACCAGTTTGGCCGCAATGTGAAAACGGTTCAGCGCCCTGTTATAGCGGATGAGTTTGAAAGCTCGGAAAATCCTGAAAATTCGGAAGGCGCGCAGCGATCGCAGGTCAATGGTAGCGCCTAGCAGGAACGGCAGAATCGCGAGGAAATCAACGATGCCGTAAAAACTGAATATATAACGGAACGGCTTTCGGGCGACATAAATACGCAGTACATATTCAATGGTGAACAGCACGGCAGACACCAGCTCTATTGTCTTGAGCACCGCGCGGACCCGTGGCGTATTGTCCGGAAGCGTTTCTATGGCATAGGCGGTCAATGATATAAAGATCAGCAGCTGTACGCCGTAATCAAAAATACGACCCTTGCGCGTCGTATTATCGTTTATAATTCTATCCAGTCTCTGACGGTGTGCGTTCAAAACCGATGTTCAGTTTTTGGGATTAAGCATATTCAAACTTCCGAACAGCTTCCAGCGTTTTGTCGATTTCTTCTTCTTTAATGGCA
>RDDY01000140.1 GCA_003852805.1 Chryseobacterium sp. | reverse complement strand
TCAGCACAAGAAAAACGGCTTCTACACGCTGATTGAATTCCGCGGTGAAGGAAGCGTTGTGGCAGACTTGGAACTTGCTTTCAAACGTGATGAGCGCGTAATCCGTTACCTAACGACCAAGCTGGACAAGCACGCGGTAGAGTACGCAGAGAAGAGAAGAGCGAAACTGAAAACTCAGAAAGCTTCCTAAATCTTTAAACTTTAAACAAACGAGAAAATGGCAATAGACCAACTGGCACAACAAGCCGCACAAGGTGGAGAAACAGAAGTAAAATTTCTTACGCCTGTAGATATCAATACAAAGACTGAGAAGAAATACGACCGTTTCAGAAAATACGGTATCAAGTATGTGGATTATAAAGACCCGGACTTCCTTCTTCAGTTTGTAAATGAGCAAGGAAAAATCCTTCCAAGAAGATACACCGGTACTTCTTTGAAATACCAAAGAAAAGTTTCTGCCGCTATCAAAAGAGCAAGACACCTTGCCCTGATGCCTTACGTAGCAGACCTTTTGAAATAATATTTATCATAAGAAGCAGCGGCTCCTGCCGCCGCTTCTTGTTGCTGAATTAACCATTTAAATTCTAACTGTTTTGGCGCTGTGGTAAGAAACTACAGTCCGGGACCTAAACAAGACAACAACAATGCAAGTAATCCTAAAAGAAGATATCGAAAATCTGGGCCTTACTCTGGATATCGTAGACGTAAAGCCTGGGTATGCCCGCAACTATCTGATCCCGCGCGGCGTGGCTGCGTTGGCAACGCCCAAGAACAGAGCCAAGCTGGCAGAGATCATCGAACACAGAAAAGAAGAAGATGCCAAGCTGATAAAAGAAGCCAACGAGAAAATCGAAAAGCTGAAAACCATCACGCTGAACATCACTGCAAAAGCAGGTACGGGCGACAAGCTTTTCGGTTCGATCAACAACTCAAATCTGGCCGAAGAATTGGCCAAGCAAGGTTTGGATATCGATAAAAAATACATCAAAATCCCGGGCAACACAATCAAGAGATTGGGTAACTATTCTGCAAAAGTAAGACTGCACAGAGATGTGGAATTTGATTACGATTTCGCAGTAGTGCCTGAAGCAACCGAAGCACCTGCAAAAGCAAAAGCTGAAGACAACAATACAGCTGAAGAAGCTTAACCAAAGCTTTCCTACAATATGAAACCATCTGCCAAGCAGGTGGTTTTTTTATGGCATACCGCCGAGGTCGTTCACTGATTTTGGTTATTTTTGAGCGTTAATTTTTAAGAAATGAATTTCGACACCGCCAACCTTTCTAAAGATGAATTGCTGAGACTTTATCGCGCCATGCTTTTGCCGCGCACCATAGAAGAGAAAATGCTGATTGCATTGCGACAGGGCAAAATATCAAAATGGTTTTCGTCGTGGGGGCAAGAAGCAACGTCGGCCGGATCGGCCTTGGCGATGGCGGAGGATGAATATTTGTTGACCGTGCACCGCAATCTTGCCGTGTTTACTGCAAGAGGGATTCCGTTACAGAGATTGTTTTCACAGTTTCAAGGCAAGATGAACGGCTTTACCAAAGGCCGAGACCGCAGTTTTCATTTCGGTACAAAAGAATACCATATCGTCGGGATGATCTCGCATCTTGCGTCGCAGATGGGCGTGGCAAACGGCATTGCACTTTCCTATTTGCTGAACCAAGAGCAGAAAGCTGCGTTGGTTTATTGCGGCGACGGTGGCGCGTCCGAGGGCGATTTTCACGAAGCCATAAACACGGCAGCCGTTTGGCAGTTGCCGCTCATCATCATTATAGAGAACAATCAATGGGGACTTTCCACGCCGTCGCGAGAGCAATTCCGTTGCGCGTCTTTTGCGGACAAAGGCATCGGTTACGGAATCGAAAGTCTGTCAATAGACGGTAACAACATTGTTGAAGTCTACTCTACCGTCAAAACAGCCGCCGAGAGCATTCGCCAAAATCCGAGACCTATTCTTATCGAGTGCAATACCTTCAGGGTGCGTGGTCACGAGGAAGCTTCGGGAACAGCCTACTATCCCGATGGTTTGATCGACGAATGGACGAAACGCGACCCGATCTCCGGTTTTGAAAAATATCTTCTCGACAGAGATCTTATTTCACAAACGGAGATCGATTCCTTGAAAGAGCAATACAAAGCTGAAGTAGACGCAGCATTGGAAGCTACCATCGCAGAGCCGGATGTCACCCCCGATATGGCGGCGGAATTAAAGGATGTGTACGCAGACTTCGATAATAAAGAAATATTGCCCACGCGCCTACAGAGCCGCGAACTCCGCTTTATCGATGCTGTCTCCGAGGCGTTGGATATTGCCATGCAGCAGCATCCGAGTTTGGTGCTCATGGGTCAAGATATTGCAGAATACGGCGGTGCCTTTAAAGTGACGCAAGGTCTCGTTGACAAATACGGAAAAGAGCGCGTTAGGAATACACCTCTTTGCGAAGCGGCTATCATAGGCTCGGCGTTGGGACTTAGCATTAACGGCTATAAATCGATGGTGGAAATGCAATTCGCCGATTTTGTGACCGAGGGTTTTAACCAGATCATCAATAATTTGGCCAAGTCACATTACCGTTGGGGCGCGAATGCAGACGTGGTCATCAGAATGCCGACAGGTGCGGGCACGGCTGCGGGACCTTTCCATTCTCAGAGCAATGAAGCATGGTTTGCTCACACTCCGGGGCTGCGCGTAGTTTATCCTGCTTTTCCGGAAGATGCCAAAGGTCTGCTGCTGCAATCTTTCGCAGATCCCAATCCCGTTATGTTTTTCGAGCACAAGAAACTATACCGCAGTTTAAAAGGAAATGTGCCTGAGGGATACTACACCATCCCTTTCGGCAAGGCGCGCGTGGTAAAAGAAGGATCAGAGATCACCGTCGTTACTTACGGATTGGGCGTACACATGGCGCTGGCTTATGCCGATGCACATCCAAAAATGAGTTTGGAAATTATCGATTTGAGAACGCTAGCTCCGCTCGATACCGGTACCATTTTTAATTCAGTCAAGAAAACAGGTAAGGCAATTGTTCTTCACGAGGATACTTTAACCGGCGGTTTTGGCGGCGAACTGGCCGCTTTGATAGCCGAGCATTGCTTTACCGATCTCGATGCTCCGGTGATGCGTGCCGCGTCGATGGACACGCCTATTCCGTTCAATAAGAAATTAGAAGATCAATTCCTTCCGGATAAGATTTTCCACGAGAAATTGCAGGCTCTGCACAGTTACTAACAAAAAAACCATCAGTTCAAACTGATAGTTTTCTGTTTACGGTAGAATATTTTTTTATTGATGATCTCGGCCGACGTGGGTCAAAATGTCGGGGAAGTAAAGATCTGACAGGTGCTCAAACTCATCTCCGCGCATGAACATTGAAGCGTCTACCTCGTCGTAAGAGGTGCGTCCGGCAGCCGCAATCAGTTCATTGCAAGTGAGCAATGTATTCTTGTGGAAGTGGAAAACACGTTCGCTCTTATCCGCAACGTTCAAGCCTTTGATCAGCATCTTGTCTTGTGTGGCAACCCCTGTAGGACAAGTGTTATTGTGGCATCTGAGCGCCTGGATACAGCCGAGCGCAAACATAAATCCTCTGGCGTTGTTACACATATCGGCACCCATGGCAAGAGCGCGCAGGATATCGAGTGAAGTAAGAACCTTACCGCTTGCAATAACCTTCAGTTTATCACGCACACCGTATTTCTCCAAAGTACGGTTTACATAAATCAAAGCAGGTTCCAGCGGCATACCTACGCCGTCTGAGAACTCCAATGGCGCGGCACCGGTTCCGCCTTCCGCACCGTCGATGGTGATGAAGTCAGGATAGATATCCAACGCGTTCATCTGCTCGCAGATTTCCTCAAACTCTCGCGTATCACCGATACATAGTTTGAAACCAACCGGCTTGCCGTCAGAAAGATCACGCAGTTTTTGCACAAACTTTAAAAGTCCCGCAGCGTCTGAGAAAGAACTGTGTCCCGGAGGCGATAAAATTGTCAGTCCCGGTTGTACGTGACGGATCTTGGCAATCTCCGGAGTGTTTTTCACGCCCGGCAATACGCCGCCGTGGCCCGGTTTGGCACCCTGAGACAGTTTGATTTCGATCATTTTAACATTCGGGTGCGCAGCTTTCTCGGCGAACAGTTCCGGCAGGAAGAAGCCGTTGTCGTCACGGCAACCGAAGTAAGCGGTACCTATCTGCCAGCAAATATCACCGCCGCCTTCCAAGTGGTAGTGAGAGATGCCACCCTCGCCGGTGTTGTGATAGAAACCGCCTTTTCGGGCGCCTGTGTTCAGCGCCACAATTGCGCGGTTGCTGAGTGAACCGTAGCTCATCGCTGAGATATTGAACAATGACGCGTGGTACTTTTGTTTACACTGATGGTTGCCGACCCATACGCGCGGCAATTCTTTGGTCGGCACTTTCGCGTAAATAGAATGCTTGATGCCCTCGTACTTACGGTTATTGATATTCAGTTGTGTACCGAACGGCACGTTGGAAGAAATATTCTTTGCACGTTGATAGGCAGCAGAACGCTCGCTTCTGGGGAAAGGCTTGCCGTCCGTATTTCTCTCGATGAAATACTGCTGCATTTCTGGAGAAATACTTTCAAAAAAATACCGGAAATAACCCAGTACGGGGAAATTCCGGAGAATGGCATGTTTGGCCTGAAAAGTGTTGTAAATGCCGACAACATACAGCACGGTCAGCAGGATAGGAATCCAATAATAGGTTTTCAACCAGATGGCGACTGCCCACGTTGCCACCAAAAGAACAGCACCCCAGTTTAAAAACTGCTTTCTCATGTCAAAAGATAGATTTGTTTTTTGTTGTACAAAGATAACCATTATTAGTCATCCTCTAAAAAATAACCGGATAAACGACACGCGAAAATATACTTTATTTGCAAAAACTATTTACGGCGTTTAACCGAGCCATTCACATCCATGCATAAATGAAAACACACAATAAAGCAAAGGCCAAAAGCCGAGTTCCGAAGGACGGCCAATATCCTGAAATCATACGTGACAATTATAAAGGTTCCGGAAAGTTGGTAGGGAAAAACGCCGTCATAACAGGCGGCGACAGCGGAATAGGTCAGGCCGTGGCCGTACACTTTGCAAGAGAAGGTGCAGACGTTGCCATCATATACCTGCGAAGCGATGACGATGCCACTGAGACAAAACGTATGGTGGAAAAGGAAGGGAGTAAGTGTTTGGTTCTTCGCGGCGACTTGACTGTCAAGAAATTCCGTACCGAGTGCATTGCCGAATGTTCAAAAGAATTTGGAAAAATTGATATTTTGGTAAATAATGCAGGTGTACAATATCCGAAAGACGATATACAATCGATAACCGATGAGCAGATTCAGCGCACTTTTGACACCAACGTTATGTCGATGCTGAAATTTACGCGGGAGATGTTGCCCAAGATTCCGCGCGGCGGCCGGATCATCAACACCACATCGGTCACCTCCTATCGAGGGAGCGACCATCTGATCGACTACTCGGCTACCAAAGGCGCCATTACCACTTTCACGCGCTCGCTCGCGGTCAATCTCGCGCCCAAAAAGATTCTTGTAAATGGCGTAGCTCCGGGCCCGATATGGACACCGTTGGTCAAAGAAACCTTTGAGGACCTGAAAAGCTTCGGGAAAGACACCGCTTTAAAACGCGCAGGCCAACCGTCTGAAGTGGCACCGGCTTATGTCTTTCTGGCATCGGAAGACGCCAGTTATATCACGGGCGAAGTCATCCACATAAACGGCGGAGATTTCGTCGGTGGCTAATTGGAATGGATTTTGTCCTTACCAGAACCGCAAAAATTAGTTCGCAATGAAAAAAATAATCTTTCCTACGGCTTGTGTGGTACTTCTTGCCGCCTCGTCCTGTGAGCCGGGCGCGCGTTATGGCACAGCCTACGGCGTCAACTACATAAAAAACGTATTGCTCACCGGTACCAATAACGGACTGAGCATCTGGAAAAACCCAAGCGAATTTATTGTCAACGCCATGATTGACGAAGCGCTTCCGCAAGAATTGAGAGATCTGAACAGAACGTTGGAATCCATCGGGATGGGCGCATTGGTAAAACGCGAGAAACAGTACATTGCCGAAGCTGCGATGTTAACGGCCGAAACGGCGAGACCTATTTTGGTAAACGCCATCAAGGAGATAACGCCGGCGGACGCCATTCAGATAGCCACAGGCGGTAGAAACGCCGCTACGGAACTACTGAGACAACGTACGGAGCAACGGCTGCTGAATGCCATTCAGCCACAGGTAGAAGCAAAATTAAACGAGGTCGGCTTCATAAAAACCATGAACAATGCACTCGGTATCGCAGGAAAGGCGGGTTCTATTTTCGGAACGGGAAAAGACCAGATTTCGGCCACTTCGCCCATTAGCTATCTTGCAGCCAAACAAATGGTTAACGGATTATTCCGCGTGGTGGAACAGAACGAGGAACGCAGCCGCACCAACATAAGACAACTTAGATAACATCTCAAATATCATAAAACTATGAACACCAAAAGACTATCGGAAAAAATGGAAGCCGCGCTGAGCGAGCAGATGAATAATGAAATGTTTAATTCTCAGATTTATCTGTCTTACGGAATTTGGGCAGACGACCAAGGCTACAGCGGTGTCGCCAATTTATTGTGGAGGCATTCTCAAGAAGAGCGTGACCATATGATCAAATTCATGAATTATACGCTCAACCGTGGCGGAAAACCGCAAGTATCCGCCATCCGGCAACCGGGGGAAGAACCCAAAAGCTTGAAAGACTGCTTTGAGAAAATCTTCAAATACGAGGTGCAGAATACCGAGAACATATACAAAATCGTAGACTTGGCTTTTGAGGAGAAGGATTGGGCTTCTTGGAACTTTCTACAGTGGTTTGTGAAAGAACAGATTGAAGAAGAAACTTTGGCGATGGATTTCTTGGATAAACTTGAAATTGCCGGCGGCGACCGCGCCAAAGACGAATCTCTGCTGGAACTGGACAAAATGTTCGGTCAAATGGCAGACGAAGCCGAACTGGCGCGCGATACCGATTCGGAGAATCCATAATTCATCAACTGTAGACAACAATTATTTCCGGCTAGCTGCCGGATTTTTTCTAAATTGAAAAAAAATAAAAATGCCAGAGCTAAATAAACCCACGCAAGAACAGATCGATGAATTTTACAACAACCTGAACACGCAGCTGCAGGACAACCACAACTTCCCCGAGGATTATCCGTTTAAATTTATCATAGAAAACGATGCGTCAAAATTGACAGAAATTTACCGTGTCTTTGACGATACCAAGAATACCGTCAGGACACGCGAGAGCTCCAACGGTAAATACCTGAGCGTAACCATCAATGCATTTATGTTGGACGCTGACCAAGTAATTCACAAATACAGGGAAACGAGTAAAATAGGCGGAGTTATCATGCTGTAATATCCGTTTGGTTATTGCATAAAAATCCCGACAGTGTTACGCACTGTCGGGATTTATTGTTCGGTAGTATGTTTACACGTCTTTTATGAAATCCTCAAAGTCGGTAAAAAAGCTCTCGAAGCCCGACATTTTCTCTACAAAAAACTCGAAAATATCTCGCCAAGTTTCCTTATTATAAAGGCTGACATCGGTCTTGGTAACCCAAATGCGGCTGATGGTTTTGCCGTTATCCATTACATAATGTTCGTCAAAATGCACCTCGGTTTCGGGGAGATATTCCTCGGTGAGCAAACCTTCCAGAGATTGAATTTTCTCATAGTATGCATTGCGGAAAAGTTCGTCTTTCATCTCAATATCCAACGAAACTTCCGCCTTACGGTTATCTGCATAAAACTTAAAAGAAAAGTCGCGGATCTTGGTATCGTAAAGAACCCACTTCCTCGGAAACGATTTCCCGAAAGCCGTCCAAAATTCCTGCCTCAATTTGGCTGCTTCCTGTTTTGAAAACATACCTTATCTTACTGTCAACAATATCTTTTATTGCTATAACCGAAAATTCAATTCTATATCACGCCCAGTTCCTTCCCTACTTTTTCAAAAGCATTGATGGCTTTGTCCAATTGCTCGCGGCTGTGGGCCGCGGATAATTGCACTCGGATTCTTGCCTTGCCTTTCGGCACAACGGGAAAGAAAAAGCCGATCACGTAGATTCCTTCGTCCAAGAGTTTTTCCGCCATCACCTGTGAGAGTTTTGCATCGTATAACATTACGGGTACAATTGCCGCATCACCGTCAGGAATGTCGAAGCCTTTAGACTTCATTTCGGCGCGGAAGTATTCCGCATTGTCTATTACCTTATTCCGGTGGCCCGCATCTTCAGATAGCATGTCGATGACTTTAATGGCCGCCCCCACAATTCCGGGTGCCAAAGAGTTCGAGAAAAGGTAAGGACGAGAACGCTGACGCAGCATATCGATAATCTCTTTCTTTCCCGATGTAAATCCGCCCATAGCGCCGCCCAAAGCTTTGCCCAAGGTAGAGGTAATGATGTCTACCCGGCCCATTACATCGCAAGCCTCGTGCGTGCCGCGGCCGGTAGCGCCCATAAAGCCCGTGGCATGGGAATCGTCCTTACCTTTT
>RDDY01000051.1 GCA_003852805.1 Chryseobacterium sp. | reverse complement strand
GCCGTCTCGCCCCGACGGTGGAAATACAGCGGTTTTTCCCGGCATCAGCAATCGGGCGGTAGCGCGGCACATAGTAATTGCGGAGGTAGTTGATGAAATAAACAATCGGGCTGTAACCCTCATAGTACATATTGGTGAAATATACAAACTGTTGCGGTCCCAGAATTTGCTGCAACGCCATAAACCTGTCGATATACCAGCGATCGGGGTTGATGCGGTAGTAGCTGTTCCACGAGCCGTAAGTCGGGTATTGACGGTTGAGGATGCGCAACTGCTCCACCTGCCAAGGCGAAAGTCGCAGCCTGTAGATCAGATCGTTCCAATTGACGCCGGTGATGCTGCGTCGGTAATCGTTATAGTAGGAGCGGTAATAATCCTCAGGGTAATAATCCTCGGGGTACTCGTAGAAATAATCGTCGGGATAGTCGGAATAATAGTCGGTGCCGTATTCGGTGCCGTACGGATCGGGATATTGCTGTGCAAACCCCAAGCCTGTAACCCCCAACCACAGTATCGTCAGTATTTTTTTCATGATGATTCGGTTTAGCTTTATAAAGTTTTTGTTGTCGGTTATTGGATGGGAAAATAAAAAAGAAGTTAAATGCTCGAGAGTAATTAACTTCTATACTTTGTCTACAAACCGATATCGCTGTCTTAAATTCTGCCCGACGCCTCCATCCAACCTTTGATCTTGGCATTGAAGTCTTTCTCCCCAATCAACTCCTCCAAAGGCAAATGCATGCGGTAGCGCCAATAGTGCGGGAAAACTGCGGGAATGTTGATTCTCTCGGCATCGGCGTCTTCTCTGCGCAGTCGTTCATCGGTGGCCAGAAATTCCTGAATCGGGAATATTGCCAACATCGCGTCCGTATGCAGATGCTGCTGTAAGATAACCTCTGCCAATTCGGGCGAAAGGTTCTCGGGGGCGATACCGTTGCAGCCGAGTTGTCGGTTGTAATAATCCTGTATCAGCGCACGGTCTTCATGCCACCATTGGCGCAGCGTGCTGCTGTCGTGGGAAGAAACCGTTACCACATTCAGATAGCCTGCATGAGCAGGATTGTAAAAAGGAACATCTTCTTTGGGCGAACGCTGAACCTTGAGCGCCGTTATGCCCAACTCGTCCATTACTTGGGGCACGCTGTCGGGAACCAAACCCAAGTCTTCGCCGCAGATCAACATATCCGTAGAGGCAAGCAACACGGGTAGTTTTTCCATGGCACTGTTGCGCCACAGCCCGTCTTGTCTTCGGTAAAAGTAATCGATATACTGATCATACAGTTTTGCCTTTTCGCCATCGGGCAAGCTATGATAAGACGATGTTTTAAACTGATTGAACCGCGGATGGTAGACCTGCCCGAATTCCGTTTCTTCCAAGATGAACAGCACGTTGGCAGCCAAGCTCAGTAAACGATCTTGCAAGCCGGATTCCTCGGGAAATCTGATGAAGTGATCTACAATCTTGCGCTGGGTGTTGAAGTCTGCGGCAAATTGATAATGCTCGTCAAAAGTAGGCTCGAAGAACTTCTGAACCGCCGCTTCAAAATGTTCGCCCAACTCTGCACGGAGAATCGGTTCGGTAAGATACGGCTTGCAATAACGGTCTGACCGGAACGGGATTCCCCGATCATGGAACTCTTGTATCGTCACCGGAACAGCCGGATAAAAGTAACCGAGAATGCCCTGTACCGCACTCATCGGCATGCGCCAGATGCGGAAGAACCCCAGGATATGATCGATGCGCAGGGCATCAAAATACTGCTCTAAAGAGGCAAACCGCCGCTTCCACCAACGGTAGCCGTCTTTTTTCATTACCTCCCAATTGTAGGTAGGGAATCCCCAGTTCTGTCCCAGGTCCGTAAACTCGTCGGGCGGTGCACCTGCTTGAAAATCCATGCCGAACAATTCGGGCTCCGTCCAAGCCTCGACACTGTGGCGGTACACCCCTATCGGCAGATCACCTTTCAGCACAATGTTCTTAGAGTGCGCATAGTCCACAGCGGCTTTCAACTGTTTATCCAACTGATACTGCACCCAGCAGTGCACCATGGCATCGGCAAAGCGCGGATTGTCGGGTCTGAAGACAATCTCGGCGCGCTCTTTTTTATAGTGTGGTAAAATACGCCAACTGCTGAATTCGGCGGTTTGGTACTGATCGCGCAACATGCAGAAAGTGGTGTACGGCTTCAGCCAATCTGCGTTTTTATCGATGAAGGTCTTGAAGTCGCGGTCGGCTAAGATTTCGTCTTTATTGGCTGCAAATATCTTCCGAACATATTTCCATTTATCGACGATTACATTTTCATAATCGACGGTTTCCAACTGATTTAGGAGAGTGCGCTGTTGCTTGTATTCTTCCGGATCTTCGCCGGTCAATGGAAAATCGAGGCGGTCGATGGACAGATAAATGGGATGCAGCGCGTAGACCGAAATGGCTGCGTAGGGATAGCTGTCCGTCCAAGTATAATTGGCCGTGGTATCGTTTATGGGCAGTACCTGTAGCACCTGCAGTCCCGCCTCTTGCGCCCAATCTGCCAGCAGCATCAGATCGCTGAATTCACCGATGCCGTAGCCTTTCTCGCTGCGGAGTGAGAAAACCGGAATGGCCACGCCGCCCGCTCGCCACAGCAGCTCTGCGGGAAACTTGAAATAATGATCGTGGATGACGTTAAGCGCACCGCTCTTTACCGGCAGAGGCATCATCACGCGGTTGTTGCCGCTCTCGTAAACCATGTCTCCGTCGCCACGGCGAACGATGTATTTGTACTCCGCCAAAGTGTCGGCGGGCAATTTCACGCTCACTTGCCAATCGGACGGGCTTGTAGGAGCCATTTCCAAAGCCTTCGTCAGATCCCAGGCGCCGAGTTCGGGGAGGTTGCCGATCAAGTACAATTTATCTCCGGGATCGTACAGCGGTACCTGCATCTTGAATACATGCGTGGAATCTGGCGCGAGCGTTGGAGCAGAATACCGCCTTTCGGCTAAGTTTATCCGTTGGATCTTATTGGTCAGATAATTCTCGGGAAAGTTCTTCTTGTTCCAAACATCAAATACCGAGATCTCCTTGTAACCGTTAGGCACTTCCAAGTGATGATATGGAATCTCTTCCCGCAGCACATTGCCGTTAATATCCGTTACCCCGTACCGATAAACAAAGTCTTGCATCGGCAGTTCCGCACTCAGGTGCCAGCGGTCGATACTGCCGTAACGAAGCGCCAACAGAAAGGTTTCTCCGTCGGCCTTGTTTGTAATTTCAACGGCTATGTTTTCTCCGAAGGCCGTGTGATAATTTATGTTGAAGTTGATTCTCATTGCATTGCTTTTTCGGTACGAGAGGTTCGATCGGTTGCAGCAGCAATCACGACAGAGAGTAGCCCGTACCCTCTTTGCCGTCTTTCAACTCGATTCCTTCTGCCTTCAAGCGGTCACGGATTTGGTCTGAAAGCTCAAAATTCCGTGCCTGCCGCGCTTGATTTCTCAGATCAATCAGTATCTGCAATGTCTGATCCAATTTATCATCGTTTGCTCGTTCGGTTTTCTTCAATCCCAACACCTCGAATACATAATCATGCATAGACCGCTTCAGTTTCTGCAGATCATCGGCGGATACAGTTTCTTTTTTCTCGGCCAAAAGGTAGATCCATTTTACTGCTTCAAAAAGATGCGCTATCAATATGGGGCTGTTGAAATCATCCAACAATGCATCGGTACAGCGCTGCTGCCAGCCGTCAACCTCTATTGACGACACCGTGGAACCGACAATCTTATCGCTTTCCAGCAGTTGCACCGCATCCATCAATCTGGTGAAACCTTTCTCGGCGGCAAGCATAGCGTCATTGGAAATGTCCAAGACGCTGCGGTAATGAGCCTGCATAAAGCAAAAGCGCACAACCGACGGATCGAAAGCCTTTTCAAAGAAATCATTGTCGCCGGTTACCAGTTCCATCGGCAAGATGTAGTTGCCAGTGGATTTGCTCATGCGCTGTCCGTTCATCGTCAGCATATTGGCGTGCATCCAATAATTGACAGGTTCGGTTCCGTTGCAGGCTTTGCCCTGCGCCACCTCACACTCGTGGTGCGGGAATTTGAGGTCCATACCGCCGCCGTGGATGTCGAATTTCTCGCCCAAGTATTTTGTGCTCATGGCGGTACATTCTATGTGCCAGCCCGGGAAGCCTTCGCCCCACGGAGAATTCCAGCGCATGATGTGGGCAGGGGAGGCTTTTTTCCAAAGGGCAAAGTCTTGCGGATTTTTCTTCTCACCTTGACCGTCCAAGTCACGGGTGTTGGCAAACAGCTCTTCTATATTGCGCCGGGACAATTCGCCGTAATTCAGACCTCGGCGGTTGTATTCCAAAACATCGAAATAAACCGAACCGTTAGACTCATAAGCAAAGCCTTTTTCTATCAGTTGCTTGGTCAATTCTATCTGTTCCAAAATATGGCCCGTGGCGGTCGGTTCGATATTGGGCGGCAGGAGATTGAACAAATCCAAAACCTTATGGAAATCTACCGTATATTTTTGCACCACCTCCATCGGCTCCAGTTTTTCCAAACGCGATTGCTTTACGAACCGATCGTTGTCCACATTTCCATCGTCCGTCAAATGGCCGGCATCGGTAATATTGCGCACGTAGCGCACTTTGTAACCCAAAAACATCAGCGTTCGGTAAATAAAATCAAAGGACATGAACGTGCGGACATTGCCCAAATGCACATTGCTGTACACCGTGGGACCGCAGACATACATGCCGACACTGTTGTCATGGATGGGATGAAATATTTCTTTTTCCCCGGAAAGTGAATTGTATATCTTGAGCTGCATAGCAAGAATTTAAAGATTTATGGAAGCGAGCGAACTACTCGATCTTGGTGTGAGCACCGACATAGTGCAGGAACTCTTGACGGCTGATGGGATTGCTTCTGAACAATCCGCTCAGTTCTGCGGTGGTGGTGGAGCTGGCGGTATCTTTTATTCCGCGACAATTGACGCAAAGGTGTTTCGCCTCAATAATACAGGCTACGTCAGCGGTGCCCAACGCTTCTTTCATGGCTTGAACAATCTGCATGGTCAGCCGTTCTTGTACTTGCGGGCGCTTGGCGTAATAGTCTACAATCCTATTGATCTTGGACAGACCGATCACCGTACCGTTGGAAATGTATGCCACATGCGCCCTGCCGATGATCGGCAGGAAATGATGCTCGCAAAAAGAGTACACCGTTATGTCTCTTTCCACCAGCATCTGCCTGTATTTGTAATGGTTGTCAAAGGTAGAAACCGCGGGCTTGTTTTCGGGCAACAATCCGCCGAAGATTTCTTTAACGTACATCTTTGCCACGCGCTTCGGAGAATCTTTCAGGCTGTCGTCTGCCATATCCAAACCCAAAGTGTGCATGATCTCACCAAAGAGTTTCTCTATTTTCTCAACTTTTTCATCTGCAGAGAGCGCGAAAGCATCGGGGCGCAACGGCGTATGCTCTTTGCCCGTGAAAATATCGTCATCGTTGTCTATGTTATCCGACATTGTTTAAAGCTTTAAGATACAAATTTAGCTAATTTGCGCGGTATCGTTCTGTCGCGGCGATCGGTGGAAAAAGTAGACGACCGCTTGGCCAAAATTTTGCAGTTCTTTGGGTAAAGAATATTATGGCACTGAATTACGAACACATCGAAACGCAAGGCGGAGGCTACATCTCTGCTTTGGACGGCGCTTCGCAAGAGATAGGAAAACTAACCTACAGCCTTGACCCCGACAATAACCGAATGATCATTACCTATGTTATGGTTTTGCCCATTCACGAGGGCAAGGGTTACGGAAAGAAATTGGTAGAAAAAGGAATTGAATTTGCGCGCGACAAAAACTACAAGATACTGCCGCACTGTTCCTTTGCGCGCACGGTGCTGCTGCGGATGAATGATGTGGAAGATGTCTATCCGTAAAGAAAATGCCGGCAGCTGCCGGCATTTTTATTCTTCCTCGTTTTCCATATTGTGGTAAACATTCTGCACATCGTCGTCTTCCTCAAAGCGGTCCAGCATTTTCAAGTTGATTTCGGCCTGCTCGTCGGTAACCGTTTTCAGGTTGTTCGGGATTCGCTGCAACTCAGCGTTGTTGACTTCAATGCCCAGCTCTTCCAATTTGTGAGACATCGCGCCAAAGTCCTCGAATGCTGTGGTGATCATTACAATCTCGTCATCGTGCTCGATGTCTTCGGCACCGCCGTCGATCATCTCCATCTCAAACTCGTCCCAGTCCATCGTCACTTTTGATTTATCCAAAGTGAAGATGCCTTTGCGGTCGAAGATGAAGGAGAGCTCTCCGTTCTTGCCCAGGTTGCCGTCAAACTTATTGAAAATGGCGCGAACGTTTGCTACGGTGCGCGTCGGGTTATTTGTGGTGCATTCTATAAAAAATGCAACGCCTCCTTGGCCGTAACCCTCGTAGGTAATCTCCTCATAATTCTCGGCTTCGGCGCCTGAAGCTTTTTTAATGGCTCGGTCTACATTGTCCTTTGGCATATTGGCGCCTTTGGCGTTTTGTATGCAGCGGCGCAATGCAGGGTTGGAATCGGGGTCGGGCCCTCCGGCTTTTACGGCCAGCGCAATATCTTTGCCTATTTTGGAAAAGGTCTTGGCCATCTTGTCCCATCTGGCCATCTTGGAAGCTTTTCTGTATTCAAATGCTCTGCCCATTCTTACGTTTTATTTACCTGCAAAATTACTGTTTCGGATATTAATGTACAATTACAAAGAATGCCTCCCTTGCGGGAGGCATTCCATTATATTACTATTGAAGATTATTTTCTCTTCTTAGTCGTTTTCTTTACAGGCTCGTCGCTGAAGTCTTTCTTCGGCATTGCGTTCCATGTGTTGGCATCTTCGATAGCCTCTACAACAACTTTTCTGTCTTGTTGTCTTTCTGCGTTAGAAGCGCTTGCAGGAACTTGAGCTTTAGCAGAACCAACACCTCTTGATTTCAGAGCAGTGTTTGGTACACCTCTTTGTTCCAGAGCAGATACTACAGCAGCAGCTCTTCTTCTTGACAGGTTCAGGTTGTAGTTAGGGTTACCTACTTTGTCGGTTTGACCTTCTACCAGATAAGTACCGCCATCTGTTTTGATGATTCTTGCAGCTTCGTCCAGTTTAGGATTAGATTCTGCCTTAATGGTAGCTTTATCGAAGTCGAAGTAGATGTCTTTCAGAGCAGCAGTTGCTTCTACAGCAGTCTGTGTCTTAGGTTTCGGACAACCGTCGTACTCAGGAAGACCCGGTACTGTAGGACACTTGTCTAAGTGATCAGGGATACCGTCACCGTCAGTGTCAGGCCATGGGCAACCGTCGTTTTCAGCAGGTCCGGGAACTGTAGGACACTTGTCTAAGTGATCAGGGATTCCGTCACCGTCTGTATCAGGCCATGGGCAACCGTTGTTTTCAACCGGTCCCGGAACAGTAGGACATTCGTCTAAGTTATCCGGAACGCCGTCGCCGTCTGTATCAGGGCAACCTTGGAATTCAGGAAGACCCGGTGTATCGGGGCAAAGGTCATCTTTATCAGGGATTCCGTCACCGTCTCTGTCAGCGTTACCGAATCTGAACAGAAGCGATGCAGACGCTTGCCAGAAGTTAGGAACACTTGATTTATCGCCCGGTGTAGAAACGTAGTCGCCTTGGATACCGATACCGAAGTTGTCAGTGAACCAAAGGTTTGTACCCAAACCTGTAGCCAGAGCGAAGTGGTTTGCTTTACCGGTCAGGTCGCCATCACCATTATACGCTCCATAGTAAACGCCGTCTACGGTTCTTGGGAACGTCAGACCGGTGTAGTCATGTCTCAGGTAGTTTGCACCTACTCTCACATAGGGGTCAAACCAAGAGTTCTCATTCCAAAGACCTGCGATTTTCCACTGAAGACCCAGACCTGTCATCAACATGAATTCTTTATCCATGCCGAATCTCTTATTGTCTACGTTTCCAACGGAAGTCTGCCAGTCAAGAACAAGCGCTTTCCCTAAGTTTCTGGCAACGGTAAGTTTAGAAAGCGGCGGTGTGATGGTGTAGTTGTTCATGGTATAAACACCTCCACCGTTTCCACCGAACGCTGAGGAGAGTACGTCTCCTGCGTTACCACCGGCAGCCACATGGTTTACTCCGTGTGCACCCACACCGATCAACCACGGGTTGGTGGTTGTCTGAGCGAATACAGTAGAGGCCACAGTAAGCGCCAATGCTGAAATTCCTAATTTTAGATTTTTCATAGAATTAAATGATTAAATAATTGATAATGCAAATTAAAAGTAAATAACTTTACAAAACAAAGTCTGCCTAAAAATTCTTGCGCAGTCGGTCCAGGTTGCGTTTATTCTCCCGATCTTTTATACTCTCCCGCTTGTCGTAAAGTTTTTTTCCACGGCCCAAACCGATTCTCAACTTTGCAAGACCTTTTTCGTTGATATAAAGCTTCAGAGGAATGATTGTAAAACCAACATCTTTTACGCTGCGCGCCAATTTTTCGAGCTCACGTCTGTGCAGGAGCAACTTCCGTTCCCTTTTTGTTTTGTGATTGTAAAAAGTTCCTAATTTGTACTCTTCAATCGACATATTGA
>RDDY01000341.1 GCA_003852805.1 Chryseobacterium sp. | reverse complement strand
ATCGTCGGCGTCTACAACCGTTCCTTCGCGAGATTTCATTTTGCCTTCGGGCAGTTCTACCATGCCGTAAGAAAGATGTTCGAGTTGGCTTGCCCAAGGATAGCGGAGTTTGCGCAGAATAACGAACAGCACTTGGAAATGATAATCCTGCTCATTGCCGACCGTGTAGATCAGTTTTTGGATATCGTTGTCTTTGAAACGCTCCACCGCCGTGCCCAAATCTTGCGTCATGTAAACCGAAGTTCCGTCGCTGCGCAGGAGCAGCTTTTGATCGAGGCCCTCGGCAGAAAGATCAACCCAAACGGAACCGTCGTCTTTTCTGTAGAAAACACCTTTATTCAAACCTTCTTGAATCAGATCTTTGCCCAAAATGTAGGTATTGCTCTCGTACTGCACTTGATCAAAGTTTACACCCAAGCGTTTATAACTCTCGTTGAAACCGGCGTAGACCCAGCTGTTCATCATTTCCCACAGTTGGCGCACATCGTCGTTTCCTTCTTCCCAATCCAGCAGCATGCGTTGCGCTTCCTTTATGATCGGTGCTTCTTTTTTGGCTTCTTCCTCGGTGTGGCCTTTAGCCTTTAATTCCTCGATCTGTTTTTTGTATTCCAGATCGAATTTCACATAATAGTTACCAACCAGCTTATCGCCCTTCAGACCGTTGGTTCCGGGTGTTTCGCCGTCGCCGAACTTTTGCCAAGCAAGCATAGACTTGCAAATATGGATGCCTCGATCGTTGATGATCTGGGTTTTTATCACGTCATAACCCGCCGCTTTCAAGATCTCTGCCACTGAGTAACCGAGCAGATTGTTCCGGATATGTCCCAAGTGCAACGGTTTATTGGTGTTGGGCGACGAATATTCCACCATAACCGTTTCGCCTTTGGACGGTAGGTTCTGCTCCGGCTGTAGCTTGTTCAGGCGATCGGTGAAGTAGGTATCTTTAAGTTTGAGGTTTAGAAAGCCTTTTACAACGGTGAAAGATTGCACGTAGTCGGTTTCTTCGGTCAGAGCAGAACCTATTTCCAAGCCTACGATATCGGGAGTCCTTCGGGTAAGTTTTAACAGTGGAAACAGTACAACCGTAAAGTCTCCTTCGAAGTTGGTTTTGTTGTTCTGCACTTCGGCCTTAAAATCGTACACCTGATAAATATTGGTGACGATCTCAGAAATCTTGTCCTGTAAAACTTGCTTAATGTCCATTGTAAAATTTTGTAGAAACAAAAATACAAAATAAAAAACCCGCCGTGAGGCGGGTTTGAATGTGTAGCAGATGTTTTTATCTGTAGATGAACGGAGTTGTCTCGTTCTTGCTGAACACCTGCGCTTGTGTAACGCTTGGCACGTTAGCAGCGTTGGTGCTGTATTCCAGTGCAGGATACATCAATCTGTAAGGCTTATTGGGTTGAGCTGCCGTTGTTGCCAACGGAGTCTCAGGATAGCCTGTTCTCAGATAGTTGATGTAAGCCTCCGCGCCGTTGTAGTTGGTCAGTGCAATCCAACGCTGATACTGGATAGCTGCAATATCCTGCGTCATGTTTCCTGTCCAACCCACTTTTGGTTTATTGTTGATAGCAGTAAGGTAGGCTGCCGCAGATCCTGCCATGTCATAAAAGGCGAAGGATGCAGTCACACCGTTGGTGAAATGCTGCTGTGCCGAGCTGAATGTTGCAGGATAGCGCAACGCCGCTTCTGCTTGTAAAAACTCGACCTCTGATTTCATCATCAGATAACCGTCGCTGCTGGCACCTGCGGGGAACGAGTAGAACATTCCGCCCAGTAGAGAGAAGTTCTTGTTAGCAGGTTTAAGCGCACTGGCCGGGTATCCCATGTAAGCCTTATAATCTTCGATGTTCATACCCTGAGGGAAACCGTAATAACCCGTCGCACCACCGTTTGCCGTACCGTCGTATTTCTTTCCGGTAGTAAACATCTGTGAGATACGCGGATCGCTTACTCCTGCGGTAATTTTTGATGGGTCACCTTGCAGGGTCTTCAGGATGTGATCACTAGCTGTCATCAGCTGGTAACCTTGCGTATTGATCTTCCCGTCATACGTTCCTCTACCGAAACTGTTGTACAAAGGATTTTGTCCGTCGGCGGAGTTGTTGTTGTAACCGGGATTGATGGTCACGTCATTTGTAACGTAAGAGGCACCTGCCAAGCGATCGATAATCTTATTGCGCAATGCAATACCTTCTGCATTTGTGGTACCCGACAGGTGAATCACATACTTCAGAAGCACTGTATTGGCAAACGATTTCCAATTGGTCATGCTGCCGTGGTAGATAGGATCACTGGCCTCGCTTACCGCGAAGATATCCTTGTTGGAATTGTTGATCAGTTGAATTGCTTCAAACACCTCATCTACCAAGCCTTTGTATACAGTAACGTCATCGTCGTAATGTGGTGTCTTGCCCTCGTTTTCCTTGAAAGCTTCTGTATAAGGGACATCGCCATACAGGTCTACGATATATTGCATATAGTAGGCTTTCTGAATCTTGGCGATTGCCACATAGTTTGGATACTTGGCTTTGGCATCCGGGAAATCGATGATTCTCTCAAAGCGAGTAACCGCTTTGTACATTTCGGTAAAAATCGTCTGTCTGAAAGAGGTTGTGATATTCAGATTTGACTCGATGGTAAAAGGGTTACCGAATTGGGCGAAGTTTCCCGCCCAAGCGTTCATCCAAGCGTTGCCCAGACCGTTCATACTGCTTGCCTGAACAGCATAAGCTGTGGTGGAAGCGCCCGCAAGTCTCAGTGCGGGAGTTACTTCGTCGGCCCCGGCACTGTTGGGGTCGATATTATCGTCCAAGCGGCAAGCAATCAAGGACGCGCCAATCAATGGCAGTAAAATATACTTCTTCATTTTATTTAAAATTTAACGTTCAGTGAAAAACCGTAAACTTTTGTGTTGGGATATTGAGCAATCTGCGCAATACCCGGAGTTGCGTAATAACTTGTTTCAGGATCTGCGTAGTTCAGGTTGTTTTTCGCAAATTTCTGGAACGGATTTCTTGCATGAACCGCAAGCGTGATCTCCTGTAGATTGGAGCCGCTCAACACAGCGCGTGGAACCGTATAGCTCACCGCCACCTCTCTGAGTTTGAATGCTTGACCGTCAATCAGGTAATTCTCACCGATAGTACCGTAGATGGAGCTGTAGTAATCGTTAACAGTATTGTAGTTGTTACCACCTGTTTTCACGGTTGTGTTCGGAATATAGTTACCGTTCGCGTCTTTGATTACCGAGTTAGGCATAATGAACCCCCCTTGAGCACGGTCTACCTGACCCGACTCGTACAAGCTACCGTTAAAGGCCATACCGTTGATAACGTTTGCGATAAACTTGCTGCCGTATCTGTAATCAGCCGTAGCAGAGATTCTGAAGTCCCACAGTTTTATGTTGGTTCCGAAGGTGTAAATACTCTTCGGCACAGCAACACCTGCGTTGAACAGTTCAGGAGTGATTAGCGGGTTGCCCGTAGCAGCATCAATGATGATACGCCCCTGCGGATCACGCTGCATCATGTTTGTCTTGATAAGCGGGAACAATGAACCTGCCTGCGCATATACGCCGAAGTTGGTGAAAGAAGTGATCGGCACCTCATCGGTATCGTCGGTAACTTTCAAAACTCTGGACTCGTTATAGGAGTAACCTGCGCTGAGGTCCCAACGGAAATTCGATGTTTTGACAGGGGTAAGGTTCAAGTTGACCTCTGCACCTTTTGATCTCATTTTACCTACGTTGATAAGTACCTGATTGATTCCCGAAGCGGGAGACACACGCTGGTTGGTGATCAGATCGTCTGTATCTTGTTGATAAATAGATCCCTCGATAGCCACTCTGTCTCTCCAGAAACCGAGATCCAAGTTGATTTCCTTTGTGGTAACGGACTCAGGACGGATGTCATCAGCTGTTTGAGTCATCTCATTACGATATGAGTTGTTGCCGTCAAATGGGAAACCCGGCACCAATATAACTTTCTTGTTAATTCTGTACCAGTCGATTCTACTACTGTTACCCACCTTGGTCCAGTTACCTGAAATTTTCATTCTGGTAAGGACATCTCCACCAAAATCCCAAGCTTTCGTCGGAACAAACGACAAACCTACTGACGGATAGAAGTAAGAATTGTTTTCCTTCGGCAATACAGAGCTCCACTCGTTACGTGCGGTGGCATTCAAGAAAAGATAATTTCTGTAAGCCAGATCCAAGTTGGCGAAAAGAGCGTGAGAATTTCTGCGGTAATCTCCGTTAGCCAAGCTGCTGGCAGGCAACGGCTGGGTAACATTCCCCATATTGTAGATGCCCGGGATCTCCAAGTTGGTACCTCCGTTCTCCATAATGCTGTAACGGTGGTCTTGGTAGTTGTGCCCTACATTCACACGGAGACCCAAATCATCGGTTAGATTGTAATCGAAGTTTACCAATAAATCACCGTAGTAATCAAACCATTCTCTTTTGTTCATGAAAATAGCCGATGAAATAGAGCTGATCGTCTCGGTATAATGCGAAGTGTCGAATGCATCTCTGTGGCTTAAGCCCGAAGTGAATCTCTGCTGCAAGTTGCCGGTATAGCGTAAATTGATATGGTCATTTATATTATATGTAGCACTACCAATTACGCTGTAATAGTCACTCTTTCGGTTCTCGCGCACGTGCTTGATTCTCCAGTAAGGGTTTTGGTAATACATGTTCCAAGCATACGCATTATCGGCATAAGGCTTATAAGCCGTAATCGGAATATCCGGCGCAGACTGAAGAAGGTTCCAAAAAATAGAATCATCTTGCCCTTCGTCAAACATAATCGGCGATTCCTTGGTGTCCGTACGAATGTAGTTAACGCTACCTTCGAGTGTCAACTTGCCTACTGTCGCCCCTCCTTTGAAAAGCACGGAGTTCTTTGTGTATTTGTCATCATCGATAACGAAGTCACGCGCCGTATTGGTTAAGTTGAGGAGCGCGTACTTCTTATCCTGCCCTACGTTGATTGTCAAACTGTTGTTGCGCAGCGCCCCTGTACGGAAGAAATTTTTAACCTCATTCGGGCGCGCGGAGTAAGGCATGTGGATGGCAGCAGGGTTATCACCTGATGTCAAAGTTCCGTTGCCCCAGCCTAAACCGTCAAGTGTTATTACGCCGTCGCCGTTTACATCATACATTGGCAGACCATACATGGTCATCTTGTTGTCAAAAGCGGGTCCCCATGCACCGTTCTCATACTGATCGCGTGCGTTGTACCAACCTTGGCCATATCTTGTTTGACGCTTGGGAACAAACGCCACACTTTCAAAATCTATGGTGCCGTCATAGGTCACGCTGATTCCTCTCTTGGCTCCTTGCTTGGTAACCACAATGATCGCACCGTTAACCCCCGCCGAGCCGTATAACGCCGCTCCCTGGGCACCTTTGATAACGTTGATGCTTTCAATAACATCAGGCGGCAATGTTTGCAACACAGTACTGCTGGAGATTACATTGTCGATAACGACCAATGCACTGTTGTCTCCCGTCATGGAACGAATACCGCGCAGTTGAATGGAGTTAGAGCTGTTTACAGAGCTGTTCGTTTGGTTGATGGTCAGACCCGCAACCTTACCGGCCAGCGCCTGAACAGCATTAGGGTTGGCACCTGCGGTCAACTGCTCACTTCCCACAACCTGCTGAGAAGATGTAGCCGCATCGGCAGTCCGCTTGATACCAAGCGCTCCGGTAATAACAACCTCTTGGATGTTACTCGTTTTGACAGTATCCGACCCTCGCTGCTGCGCAGAAACCACAGCAAAAGAAGATGAAAGAACCACCGCCAAAACGCTACTAGTTAATTTCTTCATATCATATTAGATTTTTACTACCGACAAATATGATAAACATCAGTTCAAAAAACAAGAATTTTCTTAAAAAATTCTTAATAAAAGCTTAAACTATTGTTTAAAGCCGTGACGAAACCGTAAAAGCAGTTAAGTTAGATTGGTGGTAAAACTTGATGTTTAGTGGCGCTTTTAGATGCAGATAGGTTCTCATTATCGGTGTTTAGAGATTGGAAATCTATTCTAAAGGGCTTTGTCATGGGCGGAATCAATTGTATAAATTTGCACTATGAAGCTGAAAAACAGGTTTAGTTCGGGGAATAAATATATCGAAGCCGGATGCGATGAAGTGGGCCGAGGCTGTTTGGCCGGACCTGTGGTGGCAGCCGCCGTCATAACAGGCAGAGGTTTTAAGCATGAGCTGATCAAGGACTCTAAACTACTGACAAAGAAGCAGATTGCAGAGATGGACTCGTATATCCGCGAGAAAGCAATAGATTTTGCCGTGGCGGAAGCTTGTGTAGAGACCATCGACCGACACAACATTCTGAAAGCCAGCGTCAGCGCGATGCACAAAGCCTTGGAGCAGTTAAATCAACAACCCGAACTGATCCTGGTAGACGGCAATTATTTTCTGCCTTATAATTTCATACCGCACCAATGCATCATCAAAGGCGACAGCAAAATCCTGAGCATTGCGGCCGCCTCTATCTTAGCAAAGAAATACCGTGACGACTTGATGCTGCGCCTACACAATGAGTTTCCGCAATACGGCTGGGATACCAACGTAGGCTACGCAACCAAGAAACACCGCGATGCAATTCGCGAACACGGATACACCGTTCACCACAGAAAAAGCTTTACCTTAAAAAGCCTGCTGTCAGAGGAAACAAAAAGAGATTGAACTTAGTTCAATCTCTTTTTTATAATTGGCATTACACACAAGTGTATACTTCTTACTTCCTCCTTCTCTGCTGCTCTTGCAATTTTTGTTGCTCTTGCGCTTGCTCCATCATCTGGCGCATTCTGGCTTGGAAGCGACCTTCCTTCTTAGGCTTGGCCTTGTTTGCCTGAATCTGCGCATGGATTTTCTTCTCATCCAAGATGAATGTCTTGATGACAAGAATGATGACAATGTTGATGGCATTCGATACAAAATAATACCACGACAGACCCGATGCTGCATTATTCAAGAAGAACAAGAACATGATCGGGAAGATGTACATCAGCGGCTTCATATTCGGCATGCCTTCTTGGGTAGGCTGCTGCATGTTGCCGGCCGTCATCATGGTATAAATCAGAATTACTGCCGTACACGCCAACGCGAAAACGCTCAGGTGGTCGCCCAAAAACGGAATGTTGAACGGCAATTTAATCAAATCATCGTAAGCCGTGAGGTCGTTTGCAAACCAGAAACCTTTTCCGCGCAGATCCAACATATTCGGGAAGAAGCGGAACAATGCATAGAAGATAGGCACCTGCAGCAGTCCCGGCAAGCAGCCCGCCAACTGGTTGACGCCTGCTTTTCTATACACCGCCATCACTTCTTGCTGTTTCTTCATCGGATCGGCATCTTTGTACTTGGCGTTGACCTCGTCGATCTCGGGGCGAATTACCCGCATCATCGCGCTCAGTTTATGCTGTTTGTACATTACGGGCGACAAGATAATTTTTACCGCAATGGTCATCAGGAAAATTACCCAACCCGCAGCGATGCCCCAACCCGAAAGCATTTCATACACCGGGATAAAGAACCAGCGGTTCATGGTACCAATGAACGACCAGCCCAACGGCAGAATCTCGTCGAAGTTTTTGCCGTAAGAACGCAGCAAGTCCAGATCCAACGGCATGAAGTACCAAGTGAAATCCTGGTTCAGTTCATTGCCATTCAAAGCAACTTGCCCGTCGTAATTGAACTTCTTCAGAAATTCGCCCTCGTTCAAAGGCTCCTGCGCCCCTTTGGATTGACGGAAACCATTGTGCGCTTCAATCACCGCCCCGAAGAATTGCTGTTTTACGCCTAACCAGTTCAATACTTCTTTGGGCTCAGACATCTCGCCGCGGCCGTCGTAATCGTAGCTTTTATAATTGTTGAAAGCGTAGACAAACTCGGTATGCGTTTGCTCCTGCGAGCGGCCTTTCTCCATCTCGCGGACATTGTAATTCCACAGGAAATCTGCTTTGCCATCTGTAACCAACCGAGCCAGCCCCGAAGTTCTTACCTTGAAATCAACTCGGTATTGGTCCATCAGCGTATAAATAAACTGAATGACAGCGCCGTTTATTTGGCTCTGCATTATAATTGTATTGCCGTCTGCTTTTCCTGTAAAGACCAAATCACGCGTGTCGAACACCTTACCGGTGCGGTCGCGAAAACGGAATCCGTATTGTGAATTGTTGCGCGAAAACAGTTGAACCGGTTTGTTCTTGTTGTCTTTGTCGTACGAGTTGTAGTTGTTCAACCGGACTGTGGTCATCTGCCCGCCGAGGGTAGAAAAGTCCACCGTCAACTCGTCATTCTGCAATTTGTATTGTTGAATGGTGCCGGCTTTCACACTGTCATTAAGGTTGACGGCAGCCGTCTGTGAAGAAGCGGCGTTTTGCACCACATTTTCCTTTTCCACTTCCGCAGGCTTGGGAGACTGCGTGGTCTGGAAGTAGAATAAAAATCCCATTAAAATGACTGAAAAAAGCACAAAGCCGATGAGCTGTCTTTTATCCAGTCCGTTATTCTGTTGCATTTATAGTAAATTAAATTCTTGCTGATTAATTTTTAATTGCCGTTTGCTTT
>RDDY01000182.1 GCA_003852805.1 Chryseobacterium sp. | reverse complement strand
CTCTTTGCCCGGCAAAAATAGAAACCTCCCTTAAATCGCTTTAAAGGAGGTCGTTCTTTATGCTTTTACTTTGAAAATTACTGAAAATGTGGAGTTGTGCAACGGTTACCGCTGTTGTGTGCTGGCGTTCTGTCCACCGTTCTTGTAAACCATTGTCGTTGTTGAGTTTCCGTGTCTCTGTCGTGTGGGTCTGCGTGTCGGGTGTTTTAATTTTTTTTAAAGGGCAGGAAAAAATATTTTGAATTTCCTCTTGGGTTGGGGCAGGCATACTCTTTGGCAAGCTTTGGTCTGTGCTTTGGCTTGTGCGGCTTGCCAATGTGTATGACTGCTGTGCGTTGGCTGTATGTGTTTGTTGTCCTGTCATTACGCTGCTTTCTGTTTGTAAAGATGTTCTTGAAATTCTATAAACAGTCTGCTGATGTTTGCCACGTCTCCCAAAATTTCTTTTGCATCTTCTAAAGATTGATACTTGTTTGTCAACAAGATTGGTAATTTCTCTTGGTCAAGTTCGTCCACGCCTGTTTCAATGTATTTGCTCAAAACGAACGTGATAAACTCTTTTTGTTTGTCGTTGAGTAAGGCAAAGATGGTCGCTTCGGCTGTTTTGGCTCTGGCTTCTCTTGTCATAGCGATATAGTCGCCATTGAAAATGTATCTTAATACATCATACAGGTCGCTTTTTTCCATATCTACCAACTTTTGTAAAGTCAGTAAATCGGATTTGGGATATCCTGCGTCCTCTAATTTTTCTAAAAGCTCTTTCCGTGTTTTGGGTAAACTCCAAATTCTCCTAAGCTCTTCTTCATCTTTGAAAAGTTTAGGCAACTCGCCAAACAGATTATTCAAAAATTCTTCTGCTGAAATCGGTTTACCGTCCGCACTCCAAAACGAAGTAGAAATCATTGATTGTATTTCTCTTTCTTTTCCGTTTCGCAATTTGATTTTGATTTTCTGCTTTCGTTCGGTTTCAGTCGGTTCTTTAGGCTCTCTTGGTTTGTATTCGCCTTTTGGTTCTTTTACTCCGCTTGGTTCTTCTTCCAAAGGTTCTCCGTCCCATTCAGGGTCTGAAAAGTGTTTGTAAGCATCTACAAAGTCGTAAATGGTAAAAAACTCTTTGCCGTCAAATAAACGTGTGCCACGACCAACGATTTGTTTAAACTCAATCATTGAGTTAACAGGACGAAGCAAAACGATATTTCTAATGTTTCTTGCATCAACTCCCGTGGAGAGTTTTTGCGAAGTGGTAAGAATGGTTGGAATTGTTTTTTCGTTGTCCTGAAATTCTCTCAATAATCTTTCTCCTTCTTCTCCGTCATTGGCAGTAACACGAACACAATAAAAGGGGTCTTTGCTTTTGGCATTTTGGTTTACCAAATCTCTTATCAATGCTGCGTGTCCTTGATTGGCACAAAAGATTATTGCCTTTTCGTTTTGGTTGGCTTCATCTAAAAATATGTTTACCCGCTTGGCTTCTCGCTCTACAATTTCAATGGTGCGGTTAAAGTCTTTTTCTTCATACAATTTGCCTTCTTCAATTTCTCCTTCTACAATCGTGTCGTCCGAAGTGTAGCGGTAATCATCCAAAGTAGTTTTGATGCGTTTTACTTTGAAAGGTGTCAAGAAGCCATCATTAATTCCTTCTTTTAGCGAATAGATGTAAACTGGTTCGCCAAAGTATTTGTAGGTGTCAACATTGTCTTTTCGCTTAGGTGTGGCTGTCAAACCTAACTGAACGGCTGGACTGAAATATTCTAAAATGCTTCTCCAATTACTTTCGTCATTTGCTCCGCCACGGTGGCACTCATCAATAATGATAAAATCAAAATAGTCGGCTGGATATTCGCCAAAGTAGGGTGCAGGTTTTCCCTCTGCATCTGTGCCACTCATAAAGGTTTGAAAAATGGTAAAGAAAATGCTTCCATTGGTGGGTACTCTACCTTTTTTCTTTATCTCATTCGGCTTAATTCTTACCAAAGCATCTTCGGGAAATGCTGAAAAAGAATTGAAAGCTTGGTCAGCTAATATGTTTCTATCGGCTAAAAATAATATTCTGGGTCTTCTGGCTGGTTCGTTGGGGCGGAGGGCTTGTTGAACCGTCCAACGGGTTTGAAACAGTTTCCATGCAATTTGAAAGGCAATGGCGGTTTTACCCGTTCCTGTAGCCAGGGTAAGTAAAATGCGGTCTTTTCCACTTGCTAATGCTTCCAAAGTGTTTTTTACGGCTATTTCTTGATAGTAGCGCAACTGCCATGTACCACCTTTATCTTCAAACGGGACATTGGCAAACTTTTCTCTCCACTCGTTTTGTTCAGCAAATGTTTTGTTCCAAAGTTCTTCAGGGCTTAAAAAATCTGAAACCAAGCCTTCCTCGCCTGTTTTCATACAGATTTGGTAAATCTCTTTTCCGTTGGTGCTGTAAGTAGTGTCTAATTGAAGTTTATCCGCATACTTTTTGGCTTGCATTACACCTTCACCTACTTCCTGCAATACACTTTTGGCTTCTATTACAGCCAACTTAATGTCTTTGTAAACCAACACATAATCGGCAATTTCACGCCTACCACGACCACCACCTGTTTGAATCTTACCCGCCGTAATCTGGTATTCACGAAGGACTTTTGAGCCTTCCACAACGCCCCAACCACAAGCCTTTAGCTTGGGGTCAATTAGTTCTGCTCTTGTTTCTGCTTCGTTCATAATTTCTCTTTTATCAAATGACTATCAAATAAGAAGCTATTGATAATCAGCATTTTAGTAATATTGATACCCCTTGTCATCAAATAACCATCAAATAAGATTTTAAGCCCAAAATGGCACATAACTTCTGTGTTTTCGTGATTTGTTCTCAGGGTCGTCTTCTTTTATCATTCCTGCTTCAAAAGTGTCTTTAATTATTCGAGAAGCGATTGCAGCATTTTGGTCTTCTATTTGAAACCGTTCTCTTAAACTTTGATTAGACATTTTTTCGTTGGAAACCCACTTTAAACAAGCGTGCTGATAACAAGCTCTTATTTTTTCTTTTTTATCTAAATCATTTAGTTTTTTATAGCTGTACGGAGTAACTCTTGTACGGTTTTCATCTGTAATTACATTGATAGGTGGAAGCTGATACAGTTCATTATAAAAAATTACTTTATCCAAACCACTCCCTTTTTCTTCACAAAAACCCATTCTTCTCATTAAGTCTGCCAATTTCTCGTTTCTAGAAATATAAGAGTCAATAAATCTATCGGGAGTAATTAAAGGATTTCCAGGATTGGATATTTCAATTCTATCGCTAAAGATTTCAACCATTGGAAACCCTTTAACCGATAAATCTTGATGAATTAAAGCATTTGCTACTAATTCTCTAATTGCTATTTCGGGATACATTCGTGATTCAGTTCTTAGTGCTTTCCCTATTTCTTCATTGGCTGGTAACTGGCTATTTATCCATTCTACAAGCCCTAAAAAACCAAGTGCATATCCTTTAACGCCTATCTGTTCTCTAATAGTTTCTACTTTGTTTTTGCCTTTGTAAACAATCACTCTCACCGATTTACGCTGAACTGACTCAAACTCGGCTAAATTTTTTGCGAACAAAATTGCTCCAAGGTTTGTAATGGCATAACCTTGAGATTTTATCACAAGATTTTCATTGATGAATTTTTCAATTACACCGTTTTGATTGGACGGATAAGGAAGTTTCATCAAATCAAAATAGGTTTCCGTACTCAATAAACGAATAACATCAGCAGCCGATAGGTTATCTTTGGCTATTTCGAATTCATAAGGTCTGCCTGACTTACGCCAAATTTTACGTTCTTTTTCAGGGAAATCCGCTAATTTCCTTGTAATGCTTCCTACTCTGATGAAGGGTGTATGCGAAAAATCAACTGGTTTGTTTTGTGCCGAAGGAATAACAAATAATGCAATATTTCTTTGCGAGTCGTAGGCAAATTCGTGAATTCTAAAATCAATTCTGGGGTCTAAGCGTTGCGATAACCAGTGTTCTAATTCTTCATTCCCCTTTTTATGATGTTTGGGTTTAAAGGTAGTTCCTTTAATTAGGTGTGATTCATTTTCAACACCAAAAACCAAATAGCCATAATCTTGATTATGAATAGCTGCTCCGTTTGCCAGAGCAGAAATACGTTCGCCAATTTCCTGTTCCGAATGAAAATTCAATTTGAACTCCACCCATTCACTTTCTTTTGGTTGTTTTACCAAATTATTTAGTAATTCTATGAGTTGTTGTTCTTTCATTTTGCAACTATAATTTTACCATTTCCCTTAGGAATTAACAGTTCATTTTTTCTCATCCATTCAATAGCATTAAAAAACTTATCTCTTGAAATTTTCAGTTTTTCTTCTCGCCAATTCTCTCTTGCTTCAGTTACAATATCTTCGTCTGTAAATTTATTTCCATTTAATAATAAATTATTCCAAGCCGCAAAGACTGTTGCCACTATTTCAGCCTGTTGGGTAGTCATTGGAATAAGCATATCTATGATTTGAGAGAGTGTATTTGCTTTTTCTCCTAAACTACTTTGAGCTTTTTGAATGACCGAATTAATGTTTCTTCCTTGCTGATAATCGTAATAATCTCCGTTTTTATATACAGAATAGAACCCTGCTTTTCTTGCTCTTGATTCCACTTTTTTAGCGTGGGTAAAGTCATTCGGACCCGCAGCATCTTTTACAGGATTTCTTTCCAAATCAATGTTTAATATATACTCGGACAAGTGGACAATTTTTTCAGCTTTTACGTGGTGAAACGAGTGCTGGTGGTTTTTTTCAATGTGTTTTTGTAACGCCAATGCAGTGATACCCGCCTGCAAATCTGTTGGACTAATGCCTTCTACTTTTTGCAATGGTATAACTTTGGCAACTGACACACTTACTGAAGCAGAAGATGACAACTCACCCGCAAACGCCTTTTGCAAAATAGATTTCTTCAACTCTTCCAAATCAGCAATTTTCTTTTGATACACCGCTTCCAGCTTTTGCGTTTCGGCTCGCAGGGCATCTAATTGGCGGACGATGGTTTGTTGTTCAGTTTTAGATTTTGGAAAAGAGAGTGTCAGATTTTCCCATTTCGATTTATTGATAATTGGTAATGTTGCCTGTGCTCCTTTACCTTCCAATAAGACTTTCTCTTGAAATTCTTTTGAAGTCATTGCATAGTAAATGAATTTCGGCTCAAATTCTTTTTTCACAGTCAAGGAATTGATTTGTTGATTACAAGAAACTTCACATTTTGCAAAACCAACTTTGCCGATAGTTGCACCAATACAAACCATAAGTATTGAGCCACTTTCCATTTTTCTACCTTTCTTCAATCCAATTTCACTTAATCCTTCATTGTCATAGCGAATATCTCCAATGCCAGAAAAATCCACATCTGCGGGTTTTATAAATGGAATGAAATCACCATAATTTTCTTTTTCTGCTGTTTTTGGTGTTGTGCCTGTTTGAGCATTTCCAATTTCGTTTACTTTTCGTTCTTCCCAACCATCACCCCTCTTCTCAAACACTCCCTGCAAATAGCTTTCAAAAAGTTCTTTAGCGTTTTTGAGGTTTTGTTCGGCATTGGCTTTTGCCTTGGTTATGGCGGCAAAGGCTTCATCTAAGATGGAAACTATGCGTTGTTGTTCTGGGAGAGGGGGAACAATTATTTCAAGTTCGTTTAACTTTTTCTTGTTTAAAGTTTTGCCTTTAACTTTTATGTCGCCTTCTGCTGCTTTATCCCAATCAAATAAAGTGAAATAATAAAACAAAAAATCTTTATCAATTTCTTTTTTCAAATTCAACAACGAAGCAATCGCTTCATTTGTGTATAAATCACATCCTGCAAACGAAACTCGTCCTAATGTAAGTTTGAAGCTTAACATCATTGTTCCTTTCGGAATTTTCACAACGTCTTTTGCACCTAAATCACTTATGTGTTCTTCACTTTCAGAAATTGTTTGTCCGTGTTTCAAATCAGAAATAGAAAGCCAAACATTTCCGCTCGTTTTTTCTTTGTCCCAAAATTTTGGACTTTTCCGATACGGTGTTTTGCCCAACTGAATTGTGCATATATCCCCCAGCTTCTTTATTTCCCAACCTTGCTTCATATTGTCTGAACCTTGATTTATGGGATTGGCTTGATTGCTTGATTTTATATTTTGTGTTTTCTCTTTAATCATGGTGATTTTTTAATCCTTTTTAATCATGGTTCAAGATTTGTTATTGTGAACTCTTTTAAACTGTAAACTTTTTGCTCCGAAGTTTATTAAAAGTCCGATTTCTAAATTGTAAGCTTCTACATAGTTCATAGCTTGAGCCAAATGCACATCTTCCAAATTGATGATGGCTTTTATTTCCACCATTATTTTGTCTTCCACAAAAAAATCAACTCGCCTTGTTCCCACATCATAACCTTTATACTGTAAAGGCATTTCTTGCTCTCTAATAAAATTGATATTTTGCATTTGCATTTCTATGGCTAATGCACGTTGATATACCACTTCCTGAAAACCATTGCCTAAGTGCTTATGCACTTCCATAGCCGCTCCAATTATTTTATGTGTTAACTCCTGCTCTTTCATATTTTCATTATTAATCAGGCAATCCAATAATCCTACTAATCAAGGTTCGGACATTTTCGGCTTCTTCATCAAGCATTTGCATCTCCTCCAATATGGCTTGCGGTTGGCGTAGCGTTACTTCTTCTTTTTTGTTCGGGTTCTTTACGCTCAGGTCAAAAGTGTTCTGGTCAATGTCTTTCACATTCACTGTCCAGGAGTTTTCACTATCGGCAAAGGTTTTTTGCAGTTCAACAAATTCTGCCAAGTCGTTTTCGTTAAGTGGGTTGGTCTTGCCCAAATTGCGGTCGAGGTTCAACTGGTAGAACCAAACCTTTTGTGTGGCTTTGCCTTTTTCAAAAAACAACACAACGGTTTTTACACCTGCACCGGTAAATGTGCCACCGGGCAAATCCAACACGGTATGCAGGTTGCAATTTTCCAACAAGGTTTTACGAATGGCAACCGTGGCATTGTCGGTATTGCTCAAAAAAGTGTTTTTAATGACCACACCTGCCTTGCCACCTGCTTTCAGAATTTTAATAAAGTGCTGCAAAAAGAGCGAAGCGGTTTCGCCTGTTTTAATCGGGAAGTTTTGTTGCACTTCGGCACGTTCTTTTCCACCAAAAGGCGGATTGGCAAGCACTACATCATAACGGTCTTTTTCTTGTATGTCGGCAAGGTTTTCGGCAAGCGTGTTGGTGTGTATGATATTGGGAGCTTCTACACCATGCAAAATCATATTCATAATACCAATGATATACGCCAATGATTTTTTCTCTTTGCCGTAAAAGGTGCGTTTTTGCAGTATCTCGGTTTCTTTGGTAGAAAGTGATTTGCTGTTTCGCAAGTAGTCGAACGCTTCGCAAAGGAAGCCCGCACTACCAACAGCACCGTCATAAATTTTGTCGCCAATTTTTGGGGCAACCACTTTTACAATGGTCGTAATGAGCGGTCGGGGCGTGTAGTATTCGCCACCGTTTCGCCCTGCATTGCCCATATTTTTGATTTTGTCTTCATACAGGTGGCTCATTTCGTGCTTCTCTGCGTGGGTGCGGAAACGCAACTCATCAATGCGGTTGATTACTTCACGCAAATTGTAGCCGCTTTGTATGCGGTTTTTTAGTTCGCTGAAAATCTCGCCAATCTTGTATTCAATGGTGTCGGCACTTTCAGCACTCAGTTTAAACTTTTTGAGGTATGGAAAGAGTTTGTTGTTTACAAAGTCGGTGAGGTCATCACCTGTCAGGGCTTTGTGGTGGTCGAGTTTTCCGTCTTTGCCTTTTGGCATAGCCCAAACTGTCCATTGGTAGTCTTTGTCAATGATAGGCGTATAAGTCTTGCCTGTAAGTTCGGCTGCTGTGGCTCGGTCTTTCTCTAAGTCGTCCAAATATTTAAGGAACAAAATCCAAGAGGTTTGCTCCACATAGTCCAATTCACTGCCGCAACCTGCGTCTTTGTGAAGTATATCGTCAATATTTTTAAAAGTCTGCTCGAACATTATTTATTTCTGTTTTTATCAATTTGTAAAGTTATCATTCTTGTCGGTGCGATGGCAAAATATGGCTCTTTTGGTTTTGCCCCACCCACAAGCCGACCCTTCAGGAAAACCAAATGTGCCATTTGCGGGCTGGCAATTCAAAATATTTTGTGCGGTGGGAAAAAAATTAAAACACAGAAGGGTAGGCAATGAGTGTCGGCTTACTCGTTGTCCGTTTGTTGTATCGTTTGTATGTCTGTGTTCACCTGTCAAAATGGTTTACTTTTTCTGTTTTTCTGTCCGTTATTTTCTGTCGGGTCGTTGTCTTTTACGCTTGCACACAACGAGCAAGGGCTTTGCGTTCGGGCGGGAGAAATTCGACTGAATTTCGACGACGAACGTTAGCCCGCCTGACGCAAAATCCAAGTTATCTGCTGTACAAATTATTAATTCAAATTATATAAAAATGAGAACACAACATTTAAAATTTATCGAAAAAGATACAAACGAAAGAGGGGAGACGATTGTCTCAGACATAACCTTTATAGGAGTATTGTATCATTTAAAAGTCAAAAAAGAAGGTGATAAAAGAGCCAAAACAGTTAAGTATTCTGCAGCTGAAAGCGTTATGAAGGGTTATCGTGCTATTGTATAGCAGATAACGTTTGGCGTATTGGCGATGGTGCGGCTAAAAATACAAACGTTCTCTATCA
>RDDY01000319.1 GCA_003852805.1 Chryseobacterium sp. | reverse complement strand
AAGGCTTCGCGCGTTTTCTCTTCGTCCTTGTAATATGATTTCATTACCGATGGTCCCTTCACCAATATCTCTCCGTCGTCGGCTATTTTCACTTCCAGATTATTCAACGGAAAACCTACCGTGCCTATTTTTCTGTGCTCAAAACTGTTGACGGCAATTACCGGAGAAGTCTCGGTCAGACCATAACCTTCGAGAATCGGAATCCCCGCACCGTTAAAAACCCGGTTCAACCTTTCGGAAAGGGCCGCAGATCCCGAGACCAGTGTCACAATGTTTCCGCCCAATCCCGCGCGCCATTTGCTGAAAACCAACTTGTCGGCGATCATCAGCTTGAATCCTTTCTTTTGGCCCAGTTGATAATTCTCCACTTGGTCCAGCGCCCATAGGAAAATCTTGCTTTTGAGTCCGCCTGCGCTTACACCGGTATTGTAGATCTTGTCGTAAACTTTCTCCAACAATCGAGGAACCACCGTCATGTAATGAGGTTTGATCTCTTTTAGATTATCGCCTATTTTATCGATATTCTCAGCGAAGTAAATCGAGAAACCGTTGTACTGGTATAGATATAATAGCATACGCTCGAATACATGGCAAAGCGGTAGGAAGGACAGAGCACGCAACTCTTGATACGGAATCTGCTCACGCGGAATCCGTGGGTTGCTGGCCAATACATTGGAAAGGATGTTCTCGTGCGTCAGCATCACTCCTTTGGGTCGACCCGTGGTACCCGATGTATAGATCAGCGTAGCCAAATCGCCGGGCTGAGTCGTCTTCATGATTTCTTCCACTTGATTCTGGCTGCTTTCGTCTTCGCCCAAGTTCAGAATCTCTTTCCAGTTAGGCGCGCCGTAGACATCGTCGAAAGTGAAAACGCCTTGCAGACTTGGGATGCTTTCTTTCACTGCCGTTACTTTCTCGTAAAGCTCAGCATCGGACACCAAGCAATATTTGATCTCGGCATTGTTGAAAATATAGTCATAGTCTTCTTCGCTGATGGTGGGGTAGACAGGCACGGTAACCACGCCGATCTGCATCATGCCCAGATCGGCAATGGCCCACTCCGTACGGTTGTTGGTACTGATGAGGCCGATGCGGTCACCGGGTTTTATCCCAAGTTTCAGCAGACCGCGCGAAAGTCGGTTTGCATCGTTTATATATTGTTGAGTTGAACATTTGATCCATTCGCCGTTCACTTTAGAACCAAAGGCATCGTCTTTGGGCATATTCTCGAACGCGTAATGGGCAATGTCAAATAATCTGGTAATGGCCATAAATCCTGTATTTGTTCAGGTAAATATATATTTTTTTTTAAAACTCCGAAAATCGGTGAACGACTGATTTTCTGCAAAAAATGTATTTTAGCCGAAACTTATTTTTAGCAACTATGAATTTCACTTTATCAGAAGAACAACTGATGATTCAACAGGCAGCGCGCGATTTTGCACAAAACGAATTGCTGCCCGGAGTAATAGAAAGAGACCGTGACCAAAAGTTTCCACATGAGCAGGTAAAGAAAATGGGCGAGATGGGTCTGCTGGGGATGATGGTAGACCCCAAATACGGTGGCGCAGGAATGGACAGCGTCTCCTACGTTTTGGCCATGGAAGAGATTTCAAAAATCGATGCTTCTGCCGCGGTGGTGATGTCGGTGAACAACTCACTGGTTTGTGCCGGTTTGGAGAAATTTGCGAGCGAAGAGCAAAAACAGAAATACCTTACGCCGTTGGCGAGCGGTGAAGTGATCGGCGCGTTTGCCCTGTCCGAGCCCGAAGCAGGATCTGACGCCACTTCCCAAAAAACAACGGCAGAAGACAAAGGCGACTATTATCTGCTGAACGGTACCAAAAACTGGATCACCAACGGTGGCAACGCTACTTATTATATTGTCATCGCTCAGACGTATCCCGAGAAAGGACACAAAGGCATCAACGCGTTCATCGTAGAGCGTGGCTGGGAAGGTTTTGAAATCGGTCCGAAAGAAGACAAGTTGGGCATCCGCGGCAGCGACACACACTCACTGTTGTTTACAGACGTTAAGGTGCCGAAGGAGAACCGCATCGGCGAGGACGGCTTTGGTTTTAAATTTGCAATGGCTGTGCTGAACGGCGGTCGCATCGGTATCGCGTCCCAAGCGTTGGGTATCGCTTCGGGCGCTTACGAGCTTGCGTTGAAATATGCAAAAGAGCGCAAGTCGTTCGGAACGGAGATCATCAACCATCAAGCAATCGCATTTAAATTGGCAGACATGGCAACCCAAATTACGGCTGCCAGAATGCTTTGCTTTAAAGCGGCTGTGGAAAAAGACGAAGGCAAAGACATCTCGGAATCCGGAGCGATGGCCAAGCTTTTCGCATCGCAGACCGCGATGGATGTAACGGTAGAAGCGGTACAAATCCACGGCGGCTACGGTTACGTGAAAGAGTACCACGTGGAGCGTCTGATGCGCGATGCCAAGATTACCCAAATCTATGAAGGTACGTCTGAGATCCAGAAGATTGTGATCTCGCGTTCCATTGCAAAGAAATAAACATTAAAAATACCAAACCATGGCAGAAAGTATTTACACAGATGACCAAAGCGTAAAAAAGAAAAGACGCGGCAGAGCCGTATTCTGGCTGTTGCTGGTGGTCTTGCTGGGCCTCGGCGGATACGTTTATTGGAAATACTATTTTGTCTTTGGCGAAGGGGTAAAGTCGGGTTATCTGAACTACGCGGTTCACAAAGGAAATGTTTTCAAGACTTACGAAGGTAAGCTGATCCAAGAAGGTTTTGCGCGCGGCCTGAACGGTGGTGTGCAGAGTAATGAATTTGAATTCAGCATAGAAAGCGAAGAGGTTTTCAAACAGCTGGAAGTGAACAGCGGCAAATACTTTGACTTGCACTACAAAGAATACCACGGCGTCATTCCGTGGCGCGGCAATACGCGCTATGTGGTAGACCGCGTGGTAAATATGAAATAACAAACAATCCCTCCAAGACCGGAGGGATTTTTATTTGTTCTGTTTCAATACGAAATTTTTAATTTGTTAAGGACAAAGTGCAACAGCCATATCGGGCCGATGAGCAAAAAGAAAATATCCGTCAGAAACGACGGTTTCTTGCCTTCGATTTTATGACCGATAAATTGAAAAACCCAGCTGACGGCAAAGATTCCGGCGTATATCACCCAAGCCTTCGGGTTGTGAATGTTTATTTGGTAGACAACGGTTTGAGCAACAAGCATCAGCAATAACATGATTGCAGCAATAACCGCCGACAGCCGCGCGTAATACATGACAACCAAAGCGAGCACAATTGCACTTGCCGCGCTGATTCCGAAAATGCCAACTGTAAGAACAGGCCCCGAAATCAAACTTACAAAACCGATTATGCTGAAGAAAATGGCAGGCACGCAAACCCAATGGATAAGTTCATTGGTGGCGTTTCTGTGGCTGTCGCCGTATTGCGCAAACAGAGCATCGACCTTTTTCATAAACTGCTTTTCCCAAAAATAAAAAATAATGCGCGCTCTGCGCTAATTCTTTGCAATCTCCATGGCGCCGAGAACGATAAATATTGCCGGATCGTGTAACCTTTTCCGGTTTCGGTTGTCTTAATGTATAGAAAACCAAACCATGAAACTGTTTTATCGACAAAGAGACTCATTGATCGACGGTTTGCGACGGGCCGATCGCACAGCGCAAAGGCGTTTTTATGACGAGAATTCCGCGCGCTATCTGAGCGTCTGCCGCGCTTATGTTGCGGACACGTACCATGCCGAGGATTGTTTGATAAAAGCTTTCTGCAAAGTTTTCAATCATATAAAGTCGTATAGCGGCAGCGGCAGCTTCGACGGCTGGGTGCGCAGAATTGTCGTCAACGAGTGTTTGAACTTTCTCAGATCTCAGCGTACGATTCTATATTTTGATGAAAATCTGCACGGAAGAGAAATCAAAGACGACAACGATATCGAAACCGGCCATGACTTCGATGCACAGAAGCTGCTCGATCAGTTGCCCGAAGCCTATCGGTTGGTCTTCAATCTTTATGTGTTGGAAGATTACAGCCACGCCGAGATTGCGGAAATGCTTAACATTTCACTCTCGGCCAGCAAAACGCAGCTTTTTCGGGCGAAGCAAAGACTGAAAGAAATCTACCTGAACCAAAAAACAGAAAAAAATGAAAGCCTATAAATTGTCGGAAGAAATCAAACAACAAATCGACGAGCGCAAGATGCAGCCGAATCGTGATTTGTGGTCCGAAATAGAAGATCGTCTGGAAGAATCAAAAGCGCCAAAAAAGAAATATTGGCCGACGGTTGCCGCAGCGGTCGTTTTGGTGGCTGTCGGGCTGACGGTTTACAAAGTGCAAATGCCGAAAGCGGAAACAGCGCAAGATAAAGTACAAGTGTTCTCTCAACATTCGGAGCCGAAAGCCGCACCGATTGATGAAACCGTGGAAGCAGCGGCGCAAAGAATTGCCGTCAACGAGGCACCAAAAGAGAAAACCGTGGAACCGGTCGAACCTATACCGTTACCGCAACAGGTAAGAAGCGCGGAGCCGAGTATCAAGAAACTCGACCCGGCATTGCCAAAAATCGCAGTCGTTGATACTGTGGAAACTGCACCGCGGAAAAGTTATGTAGATCCGAAAACGCTGATGTTTTCCGTGGAAAACCGTGAAGGAATAGAGAAAACGAAAGATGCCGTCTCCAATGTTGCAACCATAAACCTCAACAAATAAAAACATGATTAAAAAATTAACCATTGCCGCCGTGTTCGCGCTCGGTTCTGCATTGCCGATGTCTCAGGCGCAAATCAAAATCGATCTGCCGACGAAAAAAGATAACAGTGTGAGCCCGATTGTCCGAGAGAAAATCGAGAATTATGCCCGCGAGGTCAACCGCATTATTCAGGACGAAAAGCGCTTGATGGAGAAAGACTTGGAATTGGCGAAAACAGAAGCAGAAAGAAAGGGATGGTCCAAGGCCGAACTGGATGACGAGAAAGCAAAAATAGCAGACCGTTATTCACAGCGAATCGACCGGAGAATCGCCGACTTGGGTTTTGATGTAGACGATGTGATCCGCAAGCAAGTGCGTTACTCGCTCCTGAACAGCGATGCCGCAGACCAAGAACAGCTGAAAAAAGAACTGACGAAGAAATTCCGTGCAGAGAACAGTTTCCGCAGCTATATTTCGTACGGAGTAATGACCTTCACCAATAACGCGGCCGAGAACGATTTGGACCGCAACAAAACTTTCTCCAACAATCTGGAACTCGGTCTCCATTACAACCGACAATTGGGCGCTGCCAGTCCGTGGGGCATTGTGTCGGGTGTAGGCTTATCTTGGAGGACTTTACGCTTGGGCAACGATATGTTTTTCAAGACGGAGAATAATGGCGTAAGCATTGAAAACGCAGGGAAAAACCTGAGCAAGAGTAAACTGCGCACAGGTTATGTTATGGTACCGCTGGGCGTGCAGTACAATTTTTCACCGCTTCAGACTGTGGCAGACGATGTTGTTTACCGCAGTTATTTCAAAGGGTTCCGCGTGGGCGGCGGCTTGTACGGCGGTGTGCAAATGTCTACCAACCACATCATCAAAGGCGACGATATGAAGATTCGCAACCGAGCTGAATACAAAGTAAATCCATTTGTTTATGGGGCAGAGTTCAAGCTTTCGTACAATCAGGTAACGCTTTTCGTCAAGAAAGATTTCAGCCCCTATTTTAAAGACAACGCCTTCCCGAATGATAAAATGGTGCAAATAGGATTGTCCTACGGCTACTGATAAGAATGCTTCCGATCCGAAGAATTTGTATCTTCCACTTATGAAATACAGAGTTGTTACCCTATCGGCATGGTTCACCGGAAGCCTTGCGCGCAAAGTCGAGAGTACACTGAACGAGCTGACCGCTGATGGCTACGAGATCATCGGCGTATCGTTCAGTTTCAATATTCTTATGATCCCGAAAGCCTTCATAACCGTAACAAGATCGAAGGTTATTTCAGCCTGACCTTAACCATACAAAAATCCCTCTCCTTAGAGAGGGATTTACTGATGGCTATTACCCGATTTCCACGCCGTTACATACTTTGTCATCAGGTGTCACAAACGAGAGCTTGCCGTCGGGTTTCGTGGTCAACAGCAACATTCCCTGACTTTCGATTCCTCTGATTTTTCTGGGTGCCAGATTCATTAAAATCATAACCTGCTTACCGATGCATTCTTCCGGTGTGAAGCTTTCTGCCACGCCCGAAACCACAGTGCGAACATCTACGCCTGTATCAACAGTAAATTTCAACAGCTTGTCGGCTTTCTTTACTTTTTCGGCCTCCAAGATGGTGGCTGTTCTCAGGTCTATTTTCGTAAAATCGTCAAAGCTTATCTCTTCCTTTTGCGGCTGCGGGAGGAAGCCTGTTTCTTCGTCAGAAGTATTTAGTGCGAGAGAGTTTTCCTTTTTCGTTTTCTCCAATTTCTCGATCTGCGCTTCAATGGCGGCATCTTCTATTTTTGAAAACAGCAGTTGCGCTTCGCCTATTTGATGGTTTGCGCCTATGTACACCTCAGCAGTTTCAATGTTCTGCCAATTCATCTTCGGCACGCCAAACGTCGCCAATAATTTCTCTGAACTGAACGGCATAAACGGCTCGCACATCTGCGCCAATGCCACCGAGATCTGCGCGGCGGTGTAGAGCGAATCCGCTGTGGCTTGCTCGTCTGTTTTGATGGTTTTCCACGGTTCTTTGATTTGCAAGTATTGATTGCCGTAGCGCGCCAAGTTCATCAATGAGGTTAATGCGTTTCTGAACTCAAATTTTTCGAGAGATTCTCTAATTTCGGTTGCGGCTTTATGTATTTCTTGCAGCGCCTCTTCGTTTATTTTGCCGTCGGCAACTTGACCGCCGTAGTATTTGTGTGTCAACACCGCCACACGGTTGATGAAATTGCCGAGGATGCCTACGAGTTCCGAATTGTTCTTCGTTTGGAAATCCTTCCAAGTAAAATTGTTGTCCTTGGTCTCGGGGGCAGACGATAACAGTGCATAACGTAACGCGTCTTGTTGCTCGGGGAAATCTTGCACATATTCGTGCGCCCAAACGGCCCAGTTGCGCGAAGTAGAAATCTTGTCGTTTTCCAAATTCAAAAACTCAAACGCCGGAACATTTTCGGGAAGAATATAGTCGCCGTGCGCCTTCAGCATCGACGGGAAAATAATGCAGTGGAAAACAATGTTGTCTTTCCCGATGAAGTGAATCAAATCGGAGTCTTCGCTTTGCCAATAATCCTTCCAATTTTTTCCGTTTTTCTCGGCCCATTCCTGCGTGAATGAGATATACCCGATTGGCGCATCGAACCATACGTACAGCACTTTACCGTCGGCATCGGGCAACGGTACAGGCACGCCCCAGTTTAGGTCGCGCGTCATGGCTCTCGGTTTCAAGCCGTCGGCCAGCCAAGACTTCACCTGACCGTAAACATTGCTTTTCCAGTCGTGCTCGTGTCCTTTGATAATCCAGTCGTTGAGGAACCCTTCATATTCGTTAAGCGGCAGATACCAGTTTTTGGTCTCTTTGAGCACGGGCACATTACCGCTGAGCATGGATCTGGGATCGATCAATTCCGATGGCGAAAGGGTAGAACCGCATTTTTCGCATTGGTCGCCGTAGGCATTCTCGTTGCCGCAATTCGGGCAAGTACCCACTATATAACGGTCGGCCAAGAACTCGCCCGCTTGCTCGTCATAGTATTGTTCAGAAACCTCTTCGGTAAATTTCCCTTTATTGTAAAGTGTCTTGAAAAAATTTTGACTTACCTCGTAATGTTTTGGCGAAGTGGTGCGCGAGTACTCATCGAAAGAAATGCCAAGGTCTTCAAACGACTTCTTGATAACATGGTGATACTTATCTACAATATCTTGCGGCGTAACGCCTTCCTTTTTGGCACGAATGGTAATTGGGATTCCGTGCTCATCGGAACCGCAAATAAAAGCAACATCCCGACCCATCCGTCGCTGGAAACGCGCATATACATCCGCAGGAATATAGACTCCGGCCAAGTGACCGATGTGCACGGGGCCGTTTGCATACGGTAAAGCCGCCGTTATCAATTTTCTTTCTGACATTCTTTTCTGAGTTTATGCAAAGATAAAGAATTGCAGAACGCGCACCACGCTTGTGATACAGCAGCCAAATAGTGCAAAGAGATTACCTTCCGTTCCTTGATTGATCATTATGCATCAGAACAATTTTGAATGAACCTAAATTAATTGCAGTCTATCTTTTGTAGCGCGATTATTTATAACTTTAAACGATAAGTGTTACCAAGTCACAAATGAAATCAAACATTACTTTAAAAGTCAACAATATCGAGCGCCGTTTGGAACTCAGAAATTGGGTCAGCCTGCTTGATGCGTTACGAGAGCATCTAAATCTTACCGGAACCAAAAAAGGCTGTGGCCATGGCCAATGTGGCGCTTGTACGGTCATTTGCGATGGCGAGCGCATTTTGAGTTGTTTGACGCTTGCCGTGATGAAGGACGGTTCAGAAATAACCACTATAGAAGGGGTGGCAAACGGCAATGAGCTTCATCCTTTGCAACAGGCGTTCATAGACCACGACGCTTTTCAATGCGGTTATTGTACACCGGGCCAGATTTGCAGCGCAATTGGCATGCTGAAAGAAGGCAAAGCAAAAACCCGAGAAGAAGTGCAAGAACTGATGAGCGGCAATCTGTGCCGGTGCGGTGCAAGCTACACGATAATCAATGCAATTATGGAAGTAAAAGAATCG
>RDDY01000231.1 GCA_003852805.1 Chryseobacterium sp. | reverse complement strand
ATTTTTTTAAATTTTAATTAGTTAATCAATTGTAATTGTACCTTTTCCAAGGTATTCTAGATGGATGCACATTTGCTAAGAAGTTTACAATATCTGTTCTTCCTTGATACCTTGGAACACCACGGCTGTTTTGAGCCATCAAAATGATTGGCATTCTCGGAAAAATAGTTTGAAAACCGCTTCTTGCATTGTTACACTCTGAAGGGCTATTCAATACGTATTCTTTTACTACAACAATAGCAAATGATACACCTTGCTCTTTTATTACTGCTCCTTCGAACGTCATAAAATGTAATTTTAAATTATTAAAAACTTATCCTCTACATTCACGGAGTTAGGAATTTTACCCGGTGCGTACTTTTTATTGAAAAACTAATTAAAATCTATGTTTATTAAAATAAACAGTTACTTTTGCAAAACGAAACTTTTCAATATTGGAATGCCAAAGGGTTACCAACCCCGATAAGCTACACACTGCTTTCTACATTCCGGTTTAAATTATTGTCTTAAAAGCTGGAACTTTTAAGACATTTTTTTGTCTTTTTTTGTTGGTAATTTTTATCCATTTAATCTAATTCTTACTTCTTCTCTTATTTTTACGTTGCTATGAACGAAACTAAAATTGTTCAAGAGCTGCGTAACTTCATTGTAAATATTTCCTCTTTTTTTTGTGTCCTTAATTGTTATGACCAAACAAAATTCTTGGCTCGGAACGGTTTTTTGAATTTCACACTTACTTTCCGTAAAATGCCTGAAAAGTCCTTCAAGTTTCAAGTACCAATTCTTAGGTGCTTTTAAAAACTTATCTTTATTAGTTGGTGTGAAATCATCAAAATTTACACTCCATTTTTTTACAGGTTGGAATTTATCCCCATAAGATAGCAGCATTCTTTCACTTGCAAACGAAGTCTCAAAATCCTTCATAGCCTTTTTACTGTAAACGCTTGTTGCTAAAACATTTTGCCTTCCATCTGCTCCAATTGGGTTTTTAACCCTTGGTTGAGTTATATCTTTTTCAATTTTTTCATCATAGCTTCCTAAATAGACATCAATATTCGATTGGCAATATTCAGCTCCTTGTGATACTTCCAAAATAGGAGAGGTTACAAGTGTTACGGTAAGTTCTCCATAAAAATATCCTTCGTCATCTATCATACTTTGTGGAAATGGAAAATCAAGAATATCAATGAAAGAACCTTTCTCTATGTTGTCTTGGAGGATTAATGTAATTTCATTGGGTTGATTAAACAAAATATCGTTGATATTTGATGGCATTCCAAATCCTGCTGCATCAATTTTTTCTGCAATGGTCATTCTCATTTCTTCTGGATACT
>RDDY01000123.1 GCA_003852805.1 Chryseobacterium sp. | reverse complement strand
TAAAAGCTGTTTCGCTGATGCGTACGTTGTTGGGTTTGTTCAATTTCAATTCCAGTGTGGTACGATTAAAAGAAATTAGTTTCTGCTCAAAATAGACCAAGATATTACATTTCAATTCCAGTGTGGTACGATTAAAAGCGACCGTTGCAGGCGGTAAAGCAACCCAACTCTCTTATTTCAATTCCAGTGTGGTACGATTAAAAGTATTGCTCCTTTTTCAAACTGTTTAATCCGTCCGTTATTTCAATTCCAGTGTGGTACGATTAAAAGTATTTGTGCAGTTGAGACAGATAGTGTTTTACGAGTTATTTCAATTCCAGTGTGGTACGATTAAAAGTTTGAGTTCCTGTTCCCAGCACTCTGAAAACCTCGATTTCAATTCCAGTGTGGTACGATTAAAAGTATAAAGCCTTGTAAAAGCCCAACCGTATCTGCCGTATTTCAATTCCAGTGTGGTACGATTAAAAGATTTGTACCTTCAACTGTATTTTAGGATGAAAAAAATTTCAATTCCAGTGTGGTACGATTAAAAGTTTGTTACCGTGTGTGTTTTCAAGTAAAAAATACTTATTTCAATTCCAGTGTGGTACGATTAAAAGCTTTTGCGGAGTGGTCGTAGTATTGCCTGTAACGGTATTTCAATTCCAGTGTGGTACGATTAAAAGATCTATCGCCGTAGGGCGCACTTCTTTGTTTCCACTGATTTCAATTCCAGTGTGGTACGATTAAAAGGCGATCCGCCTGCCTTAACGCCGCAAGAGTACCCGAATTTCAATTCCAGTGTGGTACGATTAAAAGCTCAGTGCGGCAGGTTGGCGCGGACACAACAAAAGGAATTTCAATTCCAGTGTGGTACGATTAAAAGATGCGTAAATGTTGCCGTTGGTCGGCTCAACAGTTTATTTCAATTCCAGTGTGGTACGATTAAAAGCCGACGGCAACGTTTCCATAGAAGTTAGCAGTGCCGTATTTCAATTCCAGTGTGGTACGATTAAAAGTGTTTTTTCCTGCTCTTTCTTCTGCTCTTTTTTCTATTTCAATTCCAGTGTGGTACGATTAAAAGAACTAATTCGGACGTTAAACAAAAAACGTAGATAGATTTCAATTCCAGTGTGGTACGATTAAAAGAAGGCTTGTGTTGAGCCATCATTAAGGACCTTGTCCTATTTCAATTCCAGTGTGGTACGATTAAAAGGGGCGTGCGAGCAATACGGGTACTGACAATATAGCAAATTTCAATTCCAGTGTGGTACGATTAAAAGAAAAGTTGTGGTTTCGCCAAATTCAACCTTAAAACGATTTCAATTCCAGTGTGGTACGATTAAAAGAACTAATTCGGACGTTAAACAAAAA
>RDDY01000312.1 GCA_003852805.1 Chryseobacterium sp. | reverse complement strand
TTTGAAATATAAAAACGTCATATAACAAAGGCTTGGCGAAATGCGGGGTTAAGTGCTAAGTTAAACTTTTGTGCATATTAAATCGCCAAAAGCCAATTTTATTGGCTTTTTTATTAAATTAGCAAATAGAAATTGGCTTTGGCTTAGTTTCGGTCTGAATTGAACTTTCGCTCAATTCAAGCCCGCACTATCGCCAAGCCTCAAAACGTTATCTGCAAGGCTACGTAGCACCGCCAATCGACAACTCCCTTTCAAAACAAAGAGAGCTGACACAATTAAAGCGTCAGCTCCTAACTAATTAAATAAACAAAATTTCTATTCAACACCTAGCTGTAATTTTGCGGCACTAAGATGAATTTCATCTTTCGTTTCTAAAGCAAAATATCCATAAGATAAGGGTGCTGCTGCAGCTCGTTCAACTGCTTGCTCAAATAGCTTATCCCATACTTCTCCACCTTGTTTTTCATACTCTGAAATCAAAGTTTTGAGACTTTCTTCACCGAAAACAGTAACGTGACCCGAAAAATCTTGTGCTATGTCGCTTACTTGCGCTGTTGACCAATCGATAATTCCACAAACTTCTCCATTGTGATGAGTAAGGATATGACCTGCATACAAATCCCCGTGAATGAATTTTGTAAAATTCGGCCATAAGGTATCGCTATCCAACCATTGTCGGTATCGATTTTCTAATTCGGTACTTATACCTAATTCAGATTTCACCAATAGTAATTTTTCTGAAATCTCATTTCTAACCTGTTCTGGTGTTGACACTTTTAATTTGTTACTAAGAACATCTTGCTTTGGAATAGAATGAAGTTCTATAAGCACTTTTGCCAATGATGGAATGTAAAATTCACTTTCTTTAGACATATTCCAAGTTACTTCATAAGTATCAGCATCATAAGTAAGCGCAGGTTTTCCATCGAGCAAAGGATAGGCTACCAGTTCTTCATTAGCTATACGCCAAGCAGGAACTTGTACCGAGAGGTATTTCGACACCAATTGAAGAATGCGTAACTCATTCGCAATCTGTTCGCCTAAGTCTGCTCTTCTTGGGATACGCAGCAACCATTTTGTGCCATCCTTATCTGTAGCGAAACCAACCTTAAAGTCAATTCCCATCTCATTAAAACTCATTTCATCCGAAAGAAATAAACCATTTCTTTCTGCTAATTTTTGAATATCTCTATTTTTCATTTTTTAAACATTTTTGATTTTACCTAATTGCATTAAGTTACGATTGCCAAACGAAAGAATACCCACAAGGATTGCCAAACAACCACTTACGATAAACGTAATGTTTACTCCAATAACTTCTGCAATTAGACCTGTGAATAATAAGCCGATTACACTTG
>RDDY01000179.1 GCA_003852805.1 Chryseobacterium sp. | reverse complement strand
AGAAGCACGGCGTATTTCACACCCAATATCGACAGGAAGACGGTGGTCATGGTGCTGACCATCAAGATCTGCAAAATCAATCCCGTGATGTATTTTTTCACGATGCGCTGCACTTCGTCGATCACCTCGCGCACCTTGGGCAAATGTTGTTCGCGGAAAACCGAGATGATGAAGTTGTGCAACAGCCGTCGGTAGTTCAAAATAAAGAAGAAGAAAAGAACGCTGAAAAACGCAAAACCGATGCTCGATGAAAAAAGCCCGAGCATCAGCGTGGCCACCCAGGCGGTGGACGACAACAGCTTGTCCATGCCCTGCTGCAAATAATCGGGCATTTTATTGTCGATTCTTATATTGAAAGTTCGCTGAATCCAGCCGATGAATTGGTTGTAAGATTTGGTCACCTGCTCTTTCAGCAGCGGCCAGTCGTTACTGAGGTCGGACAGTTGATTGGCGAAGAAATAGGAAATGCCGGCCAATATCAAAATCATGACAGCGACGGCAGCTACGGTAGAAAGCGGGCGATTGAAGCGCAACCGCCGCTCTAAAAAACTTGCAAAAGGCGTAAAAAGAATGCTTAGAAAAAAGGCAAAAAGCAGAGGCGCCAAGATAAACTGACCAATGCTTGCCAGATAACCCAAACAGAGCAACGTGATGAGAACCAGCGGCAGCTTTACCAAAAAAGGCAGTTGTGTATTCATACAGTAATTAACAAGACTGCAATTTATAAATAACTTTTACTGCTGCCGCGGTTTTCAGAATGCCAATTCCAATACTTCCTTCATCGTTTTCACATAATGGATTTTCAAGCCTGCCACGTAGTCTTGGCGAATCTCTGCCACGTCTCTGCGGTTGGCATCGGAAAGGATGATTTCTTTGATACCTGCACGCGCCGCCGCCAAGAGTTTTTCTTTGATGCCGCCTACCGGCAAGACCTTTCCGCGCAGGGTGATTTCGCCCGTCATGGCAAGATGCGGTTTTACTTTTTTGTTGGTGAAGCTCGACACGATGGAAGTAAGCATCGCGATTCCCGCCGACGGTCCGTCCTTTGGTGTGGCGCCCTCGGGCACGTGCACGTGGATGTTCTTGTTCTCGATGTCTTCTGCTGAAATGCCCAACGATTCGTGCTTGGCTTTGATGTATTCCAGTGCAATGGTAGCGGATTCTTTCATCACCGTTCCCAGGTTGCCCGTCATCGTCAGCGTACCTTTGCCTTTGGAGAGTATACTTTCGATAAAGAGAATGTCTCCGCCCACGCTGGTCCACGCCAAACCGGTTACCACGCCCGGAACGTCCGTAATCTCGGACAGATTCTTCGGCCGCGGAACGCCCAGGATTTCATCTATTTTGTCGACGGAAATCTTAGGGTCGTACTCGTTCATCGTCGCTGTTTGGAAGGCCGTCCAACGGGCGATGGCGGCTATTTTTTGCTCAAGATTTCGCACACCGCTTTCGGCCGTATGCGCATCTATGATATGCTTTAACTCAGCGTTGCCCAGTTTGAAGGATTTGGTTGTCAATCCGTTCTGCTCCTGCTGCTTGCCGATCAGGTGCCGTTTTGCAATCTCCGTTTTTTCTTCGGCCGTATAACCGGCAATGGAGATAACTTCCATCCGGTCCAGAAGCGGCTTCTGAATGGTCGACAGCGAATTGGCCGTGGCAATGAACATCACTTTCGACAAATCATAACCGAATTCCAAGAAATTGTCGTAGAACGAATGGTTCTGCTCGGGATCCAAAACTTCGAGCAACGCAGACGACGGATCACCATGAATGCCGGAACCTATTTTGTCGATCTCGTCGAGCACGATTACGGGATTGGAGGTTCCTGCCTTTTTGATGGATTGCAATATGCGCCCCGCCATCGCGCCGATATAGGTTTTGCGGTGACCGCGGATCTCGCTCTCGTCATGCAGACCGCCCAAAGAAACGCGCACATACTCACGACCCAAAGCATCGGCCACTGATTTGCCGAGCGAAGTTTTCCCGACGCCCGGAGGTCCGACCAAGCAAAGAATGGGCGACTTCATGTTGTTCTTCAGTTTGAGAACGGCCATATACTCCAGGATTCTTTTCTTGATATCCTCCAGACCGTAATGCGCTTTGTCCAGCGTTTTCTGTGCCTTGGCAATATCAAAGGTGTCTTTGGAATAATTGCCCCACGGCAGCTCTACAAAGAAGTCCAAATAATTGCGCTGGATATTGTAGTCCGGCGAGCTGGGGTTCTGACGCGACAGGCGGGTAAGTTCTTTTTGGAAGTGTTGCTCCGTTTCATCGTTCCAATTTTTCTTGGCTGCTTTCTGGCGCAGTTCATCGGCATCGCTTTCGGGGCCGCCGCCCAATTCTTCTTGGATGGTGCGGATCTGCTGATTCAGAAAATACTCGCGCTGCTGCTTGTCCAGATCGCGGCTGGTTTTTTGGTGAATGCGGCTGCGCAATTCCAACTTGCGGAAATCTTCGTGCATGATCTCGTAGCACTTCTCGGCGCGTTGACGAATTCCTTTGGCTTCCAGCAATTGTTGCTTCGCCTCGATGGGGAAGTTGCCGTTGGCACAGATAAAGTTGAGCAGATCTATTTCGTCGCCTACATTTTTTATGGCGAAAGCGGCTGCGTCGGGCAGATTGGGATCCAGTTCTATGATCTTCAGCGCCAGATCTCTGATATTCTCTATAAGAGCTGCAAATTCTTCCTTATTTCTGCGGACGGAAGATTCGGCAAAAGTCTTTATGTGCGCTTCAAAATAAGGCTCGGAAGCGGTATATTTTTCTATTCTGAAACGCTCCGAGCCGCGCATGATGGCGGTTATATTGCCCTCGGGCAGTTCAATGATTTTTAAGATTTTGGCCAGCGTTCCCACGCGGTGCAACGCGCCGGCTGCAGGATCTTCCTCTTGCTGGTTCTTCTGTGATATTACGCCCACCAAATGGTTGTTCTTGTGCGCGTCGCGTAGCAGTTGGATGGATTTTGGTCTGCCCGCCGTAATCGGTACAATAACCCGCGGGAACATAACGGTATTGCGCACCGCCAATATGGGGTATGTATCTTGGTCGGCGGTTTCTATATTGTCGGCAGAGATCTCTTCTACAATACCGAAGTGATCTTCTGTTAAATCCTCTAAGCTTGCTATCTGAAAGTCGTCCATAGTAAAGTGAAATTTTGTCATGCCGGTGGTCTTCAGGCTTCTGTTTTCAGGAGCCTCGGCACGGCACCATGATTTGACAACAGATATGCCATTGCCCGCCGCACCGGAAATTGCGACAAAATTGCCGATTGTGCATGCGGCAGGGCGTTTAACATTTTTTCACTTTTCATTTAAAAATATGTATTTTCGCGTCCTGATTTATAAACAGTTGTATTAATGGCAGTTTTAGGAGAAATACGAAAAAGACCCTGGATACTTATCGGCTTTATTGCAGTGGCACTGCTTGCCTTTTTGGTAAATCCTGAAAGTCTGGACAAAGTATTCGGTAAGAATCCGAACATACTGGGAAAGGTTAACGGTGAAGAAATTACGCGTGATGAGCTGAACGACCAGATCTTTGTCTTGCAACAGCAGGCGCAGGGACAGCCGCAGGAAGCCTTGGAAGAGCAAGCCTGGCAGATGCTTATTCAGTCCAAATTGATCAAGCAGCAGTTTGATAAAATGGGTCTGAAACTGACCGAGGATGTTTTCTGGAACCAAGTGCAGTTTGACCCGATGTTCGCACAAAACCCTCAGCTTTTTGATGAGAAAGGCAACTTTAAAACGCAGGAATTGCGTGCGGAAATCGATCGGATGAAGGCCGACAATCTGAATCCGGAAGCGTATAACAACTGGTTGAAGATCAGAAAAGCGATGGAGTATCGAATGATGGCAAGACAGTTCTTCGCCAACGTTTCGGGTGCCATTACCGCAAACAATAAAGAAGCTGCAGAGATCCTGCGTCAGCGTGATCAGATGGCCGATATAGACTATGTGAAGGTAGACTATGCCGCCTTTGCCCGCACCAATCCCGTAAAGGTAACCACGGCAGATCTTGCAGATTACATAAAGAAACATCCTACGCAGTTTAAGGCAGATGCAAGCCGTAATCTGGGGGTTGTTTACTTCCCGGCCAAAGCCAGCGCCGCAGATGATGCGCAGACTCTTAAGGAGATCACCGCGCTCAACACCCAAGGCGTAGACATGGGCAACGGTGTGGAGAGCTTCCAAAACAACAAGAGCGATTCTATGTTTGTGAAAGTCAACAGTGATGTAGACTACAACCCGCAATACCTTCCGCTGGATCAACAGCCGGAGAATATCCGCGAGTTTTTGAAAACGGCTGCGCCGGGACAATCCTTCGGACCGTACAAATTCCAAGATAATTTCTATGTGGTTTCCAAGCTGATGGGCAAGAAGCCGAGTGACTCCATCCGCAGCCGCCATATCCTGATTACCTACAAAGGCAATCAAGCCGCTCAGCAGGCAGGCAACGTAACACGCAGCAAAGAGCAGGCGAAGAAACTGGCAGACAGCATCGGCGCGGTGGTAAAAGCCGATCCGTCGAAGTTTGGTCAGATGGTTACCCTCTCTGCCGACACAGGCTCTGCACAACAAGGCGGCGAACTGGGTTGGACAACGGAAGAAACACCGTTTGTGCCCGAGTTTAAAAAATTCTTGGCCGATAATCCGAAAGGAACTACAGGCGTGGTAGAGACGCAGTTCGGTTACCACGTAATCAACATTCAAGACAAAAAAGCCGGCGCGATGGCTTACAAGGTTGCGAACCTGGTAAAGGAAATCCGTACGGGTAAAGAAACGTCGGATAAGGTTTATACAGACGCCAATAAATTCATCCAACAGATTCAAGGCAAAAGCTTCAACGACTTTGCCAATGTCGCGAAGAAGAGCGGATACGAATATGTGAACCCTCGCGCCGCGAGCCGCTTCCAAGGTCATATCGAGGGAATCGGTACGGATAAAGATGCTGATGTATTGGCTTGGGCTTTCGACAAAAAGACGAAAGTAGGCGATACCAATATCTTCACGACAGGCAACGGAGATTACATCGTAGCATACCTGAACGGTAAGCAAGAAGCAGGACTGGCAGATCCCGAATCGGTAAGGCCGCAGATAGAACAGTTGGTAATGAATAAACTGCTTGCCAAGAAAATCGAGGAGAAGATCAATGCAGCCAAGCCTTCAACATTGGATCAGGTTGCAAAGCTTTTCGGAACTCAGAAAGCGGCCGGGCAGATCAATATGTTGTCACCGCTGATCGGCGGTATTCCTGAGCCGCGTGTGGCAGGTGCAGCGTTCGGTGTGCAAAAAGGCAAAATGTCCAATCCGGTAGAGGGATTGACGGGAGTATATGTGGTAGTCAAAAAGAGCGTGGCAGACAACAAGCAACCGGGCGACGCCAAGCAGGTGGCTCAGATGATCTCTCAGCAGAGCGCACAGATGTTTGGTCAAGGCTTGCTGAAGAGTTTGCAAGACAAAGCCGACATAAAGGATTACCGTATAGAAATCTATAACAAGGCGAGAGCACAGCAATAAAAAGCATTCATATACAGCAAAAAGCAGCCCTTAAAAGGCTGCTTTTTCTGTGGAAGCAAAAACCGGTATTTAGTCAAAAACAGTATATTTGCTTATAAAATCAATAGGGTGAAATTCACAAAAGAAGTAAAAGCAGGACTCATCGCATTGTTGGCAATCGTCGGGTTTGTGATCCTTTTTCAATTCATGAAAGGAAAGAATCTCTTCACAACCGACGACGTCTACTATGTGAAGTATGACAACGTGGAAGGCTTGGCCGTCTCCAATCCTGTTTCAATAAACGGTCTGAAGGTAGGACAGGTAGATCAGATCCGCCCGCAGACCACCCGCGACGGAAAGATCTACTTTGTGGTAAAGATCACCGTAGACAACGACTTCCGTTTCTCGAAGAATTCCAGTGTCGAAATTTTTGAACCCGGGTTCATGTCAGGAAAAGAAATCCGCATCAATCTGGCTTACGATCAGCCTATCGCCAAAGACGGCGATACATTGCGCGGCAATTTCCAACTGTCCATGCTCAGTTCCATTTCGTCACAGGTCGGTCCGGTAAAGGACCAGGTGTCCGGTGTTCTTTCGAAACTGGATTCGGCACTGGCAAAAGCCAACAGCATTGTGGACGATCAGAACCGTCGTGAAATAAAGCTTTTGTTGGCCAACCTCAACAGTACCGTCGAGACCTTTAAGCAGGCGAGTTTGCACACCAACCGCATCCTTAGCAGCAACGAGGTGCGCGTGGCATCGCTCCTGGACAATGCCAACAAAACCGTTTTGGCAGCCAATACGGCGGTAGGAAGTTACGGACGCGTTGCCAACGATATCGATGTCAAAAAGCTGAATTCAACCATCGACCGTCTCAACCAAACTTCGATGCAGCTGAACAATCTGGTGGAAGGCGTTAACGGCGGCAAAGGTTCTCTGGGCAAGCTTACCCAAGACGAAGAACTTTACAACAATCTGAACCGTACGGCAAACTCTTTGAACGAGTTGGCCGAAGACATAAAGGCAAATCCGAAACGTTATCTCAACTTCTCGGTTTTTGGCAAAGTAAAACCATAATCTGATCATTATGCAGTATCTCGACAACATATTGTTTGTCATCCTGACAATCATTGGTTTCGGTTTATTCTTCAAAGGCATGCGCGAGATTGTGCGCAACATCAAGCTGGGCAAGAAGATAGACCGCACCGACAATCCCGGCGAGCGCTGGGCCACCATGGCGCGCGTGGCGTTGGGCCAGGGCAAAATGGTGAAGCGTCCCGTTGCCGGCATTCTGCATATCATTGTTTATCTGGGCTTTATCATCATCAACCTCGAGTTGCTGGAGATCATCATCGACGGAGTGTTCGGTACCAAGCGCTTTCTCGCATCGGTAGTCGGTGTGCAAGCATACGGCGTTTTTACGGCAATTTTAGAAGTGCTGGCCATTTTGGTTTTGGTGTCTGTTACCGTTTTCTTCATCCGCAGGAACTTTTTGCACATCCGCCGTTTGAACATGAAAGAATTGTTCGGATGGCCGAAGCGTGACGCCAGCTGGATTCTGGTAATCGAGTTTGCGCTGATGGTTGCGTTTCTTGCCATGAACGCTGCCGATGCGGAATTGATCGCTCGCGGCGCCGAGCCGTTGGGTAACTTCCCCGTCAGCACTCTGTTGCTCGGTAGCGTTTTCAGCGGCGTCGGTTCACAAATGTTGCATCTCATAGAGCAGGTGTCTTGGTGGTTTCATTTTGTTGGCATTCTGTTCTTCATGAACTATCTGTACTATTCCAAACACCTGCATATTATTTTCGCGTTCCCCAATACTTGGTTTGCCAATCTCAAACCGAAAGGCGAGTTCAATAACTTGGAGTCAGTAACGGCAGAGATCAAGCTGATGATGGACCCGAACGCTGATCCGTATGCCGCGCCGCCGTCCGAAGCCGACCCAAATGCGGTTCCGGCAAAGTTTGGTGCGGAAGATATCTTCGACCTTAACCAAGTTCAATTGCTGAACGCTTATTCTTGCACAGAGTGCGGCCGTTGTACCGCTGTTTGTCCGGCGAACATCACCGGTAAAAAACTCTCGCCGAGAAAGATAATGATGGACACGCGCGACCGCTTGGAAGAAGTAGGGCGCAACATCAATAAAAACGGCAAGTTTGTGGACGACGGCAAAAAATTGCTCGACGACCATATCACTCGTGAAGAAATTTGGGCATGTACCACCTGCAACGCTTGCGTAGAGGCTTGCCCCGTTCTGATAGATCCGCTTTCCATCATTGTGGAGATGCGCAGATTCTTGGTAATGGAACAGTCCGCAGCGCCACAAGAGTTGAATCTGATGATGGCGAATGTGGAAAACAATGCCGCGCCGTGGCAGTACAGCCAAGCGGACCGCCTCAACTGGACCAACGAGTAATAGTACAATCCTGTATTCAGTTGACATAAGCTGAAGGACTAACGGTAAATTTTAAAGATGGATTTTCACATAAAAACAATGGCCGAATACGCGGCCGAAGGCAAAGCGCCGGAAGTTCTTTTCTTCGTGGGATGCATGAGCAGTTTTGACGACCACGCCAAGAAAATCACCAAAGCATTTGCCAAGATACTGCACAAGATAGGAGTGGAGTTTGCTGTTTTGGGACAGGAAGAAAGCTGCAACGGCGATCCTGCCAAACGCGCCGGGAACGAGTTTGTTTATCAGATGATGGCGTTGACCAACATCGAGATCATGAACGGTTACGGCGTCAAGAAAATAGTGACGGCCTGCCCGCATTGCTTCAACATCATCAAAAACGAGTATCCGTCTTTAGGCGGTCACTACGAGGTGATGCACCACACTCAATTCCTGAACAAGCTGATGAAGGAAGGACGGCTGAAAGTGGAAGGCGGAAGCTTCAAAGGCAAAAGAATCACCTTTCACGATCCGTGTTACTTGGGCCGTGGCAACGGCGAATACGAGGCACCGCGCGAGCTGCTGCAACGCCTGGACGCGGAATTGGTAGAGATGAAGCGCTGCAAGCAAAACGGTCTTTGCTGCGGTGCGGGCGGCGCACAGATGTTCAAGGAGCCTGAACCCGGCAACAAGGATATCAACGTAGAACGCACCGAAGAGGCGCTGAGTATACAACCCGATATTGTGGCCACCGGATGTCCGTTCTGCAAAACCATGATAGTGGATGGCGTGAAGCATTTCAATAAAACCACCGAAGTTGCCGTTAAAGATATAGTAGAACTTATAGCGGAAGCAGAAGACCTTTAACATGAAAATAGAAGAATCTACCATAGTAGAAACCAAAGATTATCGCGTCATCATTTATCCGGCGTCGCGGCCGTTTACGGCAGTTGAAGCAAAGGCCATAACCGAGAAACTCTATGATTTTCTCGCAGGTTGGGCAGCACACGGGAAAGCTTTGACGTCTTCTTTCAAGATCGAGAAGAATCAGTTTATCGTTGTTTGCGTGGACGAGGAAAAAGAGATGGCTTCCGGCTGCAGCATTGATGCGCTGGGAACCGTGATGCGTGAACTGGACGGCAAATACGACCTCGGCTTGTTCGACAGAATGAAAGCGAGCTACGTAGAAGACGACGAGGTAAAAACC
>RDDY01000049.1 GCA_003852805.1 Chryseobacterium sp. | reverse complement strand
GAAAAATGTGGTCGGCGTAAGTTACAAAACGGTGATCGTGGCTTCTGAATCAGGAGACTCGTCGCCGAGCACACCGATCGGGGTCAACCTGCCGAACGCCGACTGGATCAGGGCGGAACACGGCTCCAAATCGATCTCGCTCGGCAACATCATCGATGCGTACAACCATGCGGGCGGTTCGGGCAGACTGCGCGAATTTGTCAACGATGAAGCGGAATTCCAACGCGCCGAGAAATACGGCGAACTAGCGGGCAAACTGCACACCGCGCTGCACGAGGTGGTTGGCCATGCATCGGGGCAGATCAATCCGGGCGTGGGTACACCGAAGGAAACGCTGAAGAGTTACGCTTCTACCATGGAAGAAGGCCGCGCAGATTTGGTCGGGCTGTATTTTCTGTACAATCCGAAACTGCAGGAACTGGGCCTGACCGACAATTGGAAAGAACTGGGCAAAGCGGCGTATGAAAACTACATCCGCAACGGCCTGATGATGCAGCTCGTCCGCCTGGAACCGGGCGCCGACATCGAGGAATCTCATATGCGCAACCGCCAGTGGGTGAGCGCCTGGGTCTTCGAAAAAGGCAAAAAAGACAACGTGATCGAAAAAGTGGTGCGCAACGGCAAAACCTATTTCAAGATCAACGATTACGACAAACTGCACGACCTATTCGGCCAACTGTTGCGCGAGACTCAGCGCATCAAATCTGAAGGCGACTACAATGCTGCGAAGAATCTGGTGGAAAACTACGGTGTAAAAGTGGACCAAGCCATTCACAAAGAAGTGTTGGCCCGCAACTCCAAGTACGACGAGGCGCCCTACCGCGGCTTTGTCAATCCGTACATCACTCCGGTAAAAGACGCCGCAGGCAGGGTGACGGATTATGTTCTGAAGTATCCCGACAGCTTCCCTGAGCAGATGCTGCGCTATGCAAAAGAATACAGCTACCTACCCGACAACAATTAATCAGTGAGCCACTGGAAACGGTGGTTTTTTGTTTTGTCCGGCAGCCGTTTTGTTACGGTCTAAAACCGCGCAACCCGATTTATAAAAATTAAAAAATAAACGCTGGTAATTGACGATTATATTCCGTACCTTATCCGAACATTAAAAATTAAAATATGGCAGATTCTTTTTCGAAAAAAGAAAACAAAAAAAAGAAGATTCAGAAGCAGAAAGAAAAGGCGCTTCGACGCGAGGAGCGCAAAGAAAACAACAATAAAGGCAAAAGCCTTGATGACATGATCGTTTATGTGGATGCCCACGGCCGATTTACCGACACACCGCCTGAAAAGCAGAACGATGAGGATTTTGACCTGAACGAAATACAGTTGGGCGCAGCTCCTATTGAACCCGAGGAAGTGGTAAAAACCGGTACGATTACTTTCCTGAGTGACAAAGGCTACGGTTTTATCAACGAGGAAAAAAGCAAAGAAAACATTTTCTTCCACACCAACAATTGCACCGAGCTCGTTAAAAAAGGCAACAGAGTTCTTTTTGAAGTCGAACGATCGCCCAAAGGTCTTTCTGCCATCGACATTAAAATAGCACGATAATTACTGCAATCGCCGCTTCTTTACCGGAAGCGGTTTTTTATTGCTTACGACAAGCGTAAATCCTGCGTCTGAGCAATAGTATTAATCCGGCATTTTATTCAACATAGAAATTAATCGATAATTATTTTCCGGGGATACTAATTTTTTTGATTTTTAATTCTATATTTGTAGAAGTAATTCTATTCAAACCAAAATGAAACCGATAAAACTGACCGAAGCCGAACAAGACCTGATGGAAATCCTTTGGAAAAACGGACCATCTTTTATGAAAGATATTTTGGAACGCTACCCCGAACCGCAGCCCGCAGCCACCACCGTGGCCACCGTTTTAAAACGGATGCAAAGCAAGAAGCTCATTGGTTACAAAACCTTCGGTAACTCTCGCCGGTATCATCCGCTCATCGGCAAAGACGAGTATTTCCGCGGAACCGTTGGCGAAATGGTGCGTCGCTTCTTTGGCAATTCGGCACCGCAGTTTGCATCGTTCTTCACCGCGAACAGCAAGATGTCAAAAGAGGAACTGGAAGAACTGCGCCGCGTGATTGACGAACAACTCAAAAACAGGGACTGATGGAAAGTAAAGTTTTCGGTTTCCTTTTGTTCAGCGGCACGGGATGGTTGGTTTACCGTCTGCTGTTGTCGCGCGGCAAAGGGTTTGTTTTCAATCGGTTCTATTTGCTGGCGCTGTTTCTCTGCGCACCGCAACTGCTTTGGATAGAATTTCCGACGACGGCCGCGCCCACCCTCCGCAACATAGTCACCGAGATGCCGACTCTGGAACTCGGCAAGACCGAAACGGTAGCGGTAGTGGATTACCTAAGTATTTTTTATTGGACCGTCACCGCCGTTTTATTGTTGCGGTTTGCAATGCAACTGCTGCGCATTCGACAATTGAAATCGGCGTCCAAGCCAATCGGTGGAGGCGCAATTAAAATAGTCAGCAACGGTAAAATCGAGCAAGCGTTTTGCTTTATGCGGACCATTTTTCTGCCTGCAGATCGGCCAACCGAGGAAGCGGTGATCCGCCATGAAGAAGCGCATGCCGCACAGCTGCACAGTTTGGATGTTTTGGCCGTAGAACTGCTGATTTGTTTCTTTTGGTTCAATCCGTTCTTTTATTTGCTCCGCCGCGAACTGCGCAATGTGCACGAATATCTCGCCGACGAAGCCGTGCTCTCCACGGGATTGGCTGCCGAGGCTTACTGCACCATTCTTCTAAACCACATAAACAAAGAAAACCCATTACAACTGACAAGCGAGTTCAATTTCATTAACACCAAAAAACGATTTATTATGATGACCAAACCCAACAAAAACACACGATTGGCAAAGAGCCTGAGCGCCGCATTGTTTGCCGTAATCTTTGCCCAAAGCGTATCGATCAGCGCACAAAACAAAGATGCGAGAGTACAGGCAGCGCCGTTGCAGCAAAAAAGCAATCCGTCCGAACAATCTCAATTCCGGAAAAAAGCAGTTGCAGAACGTAACGAGCTTAACAAAGAAATTCCGGTCCGTCAAGAAACGCTTGCCGCTGCGCGCACCGAAGCAGTGGTGGAAACGGATGTAGCACCACAGAGTTCCTCATCTACAGAAGTTCAGGAACAGATTCCCGCAGAGTATCCGGGTGGAATCAACACATTCCGTCAAAAGGTTGCGCAGCAGTTTAATGTCGGAACAATCGAGCGCGTATCGGGAATTGTTAAGGCGGCTGCCGAGATCAAAATCGACGCGGCAGGCAATGTAACCGATATTGCGGTACGCGGCGAGAACGAGACATTCAACAATGAACTGCTGCGCACATTGCATGCCGTGACCGACGGCGTTGTATGGAAGCCCGCCACCGAAGACGGCAAGGCGGTTACCAGCCTCTTCCGGCTTCCGATTACCATGAACTTCGAGTAACCCACCGCCATCCGAAAGGATGGCTTTCTTTTTGTTTAAATTGCGCCGTAGATCACAAACAATTTTCATGAACTTGGAGAAAGCGCTGGAACTGATTTCCCAAAAACTGAATTTCTGGGTTTCGACCGTAATCAAAATGCTGCCGAATCTGTTGCTGGCATCGTTGATTTTGGTGGTCGGGATTTATTTGGCCAAACGCGTGCGCGACTTTGCACGCCGAAAATTGGAGGTGCACTTCCACAATCGCACGCTTGGCGATTTGGTCATCAGCTTGGTTTATGTGGTAGCCATCGGCATCGTGATCTTTACCGCATTGCGCATCCTGAACCTCGACAAGACCATTACCACAGCGTTGGCGGGCGCGGGGATTGTGGGCATCGCGCTGGCATTTGCTTTTCAGGATATTGCCGCCAATTTCATGTCGGGGATTTTCTTGAGCTTTCGCCGTCCGTTTAAAATTGGTGAAGCTATCCGTATCAAGGATTTTGAAGGCTTCGTGGAAGAAATACGGCTGCGCGACACCACCTTGAAAACCTATCAGGGTCAACTGATTATCATTCCGAACCGAGAAGTTTTCCAAAACGCGATCATCAATTTTACCCGTTTGGGAAAGCGCAGAGCCGATATTACGGGCGGAGTTTCCAAAACCGCTGATTTGCGAAAAGTGCAGCAAGTGGCACTGGCCGCTCTGAAAGAAGTGCCCGGAGTGATAACCGACGAAACCCATTTCTTGTTCGAAAACATCGGTGAAAGCACAATTGATTTTAAAGTGTTGATTTGGGTTTCCTCGGGCGAACGGATGCCTTATCTGCAATTTTACAGCGACGTAATCGTTCACATGACCGAAGCTTTCCGCCAAAACGGTATCGAACTGCCGTTCCCGATGCGGGCCATTGTTTCGGCCAGTCGCCAACCGTGAAAATCGGCAGCCGTTTTCTTTTGGTCGAAAGCCTTATCTTGCGCCGTCAGCCTATGAGAAAGAATTTGTTTTTACTGATCTCGCTCGTTGCGGGCACCGTTTATGGCACAGCACAGTCCGCCGTTGCGTCGGATACGCTTCGGCTCTCTTATCCTGAATTTCTCTCCGAAGTAAAAAGCGAACATTTGAACTTTGCCGCCAAGAAATACGACGTGGATATTGCGAGAGCGGAGGCGCAAGCTGCCAAGGCACTCCCCGACCCTGAGTTGAGTTTCACGGCATTCGATAATCAGCAACGGAGGCTAAAAATGGGTTACGGCTTTGAAGCGGAACTGTCTTGGGAAGTAGAGCTCGGCGGAAAAAGAAAAGCACGGAAGAATCTGGCCGCCGAGAAAATTACGGCTGCCGAATTGGAACTGCAAAGTTTTTTCCAAGAGTTGCGGCAAGAAGCCACCGAAAATTACTTGGAAGCGCTGAAGAACAAAGCGCGCTTGGATGCTTTGCAACATTCTCTGTCGTGGCTCAAAACAATTAAGAAGTTCGACTCGGAATTACTGAACGACAGAATCCAAGCGCTGGAAAATGAAATAAAAAAGAGCCGCGAGGAATTAAACGACAGCTTGGAAGAACTTGCGGAAACAATAGGCGGTAAAGCAATTTTTCCGGTAGGAAATCTTCAAGCTTTGTTACGCAATTTTACGGAAGAAGATCTGCTACAAACAGCACAGCACCGGCAAACAGAACTGCTTGCTTCTCGGCAGAAGCTTACCGTTGCAGAGCGTGAAATCTCAATGGCAAAAGCCGATCGCGTCCCCGATCTCGGCGTGATGATCGGCGTCGAGAACAATTCATTCGCCAAAAACATCATCGGTCCAGACCCCGGCCATACCGTTGCAAAAGCGGGCATCAGCATTCCCATTGCATTTTCAAACAAAAACGACGCGGGCGTAAAAACAGCACAATACCAAGAAAAGCAGGCACAGTTGGAGCACTTGGCTCTGCTGCGCAAAACAGAGCGCCGGATTCGCGTTGCCTACCGAAAGCTTACACAGCAGCAAGAGCTCTTGGAAAAAGCACAAGAAGAAACTGCCGCTGCGCAACAGCTCTTCGATCGGACTGTTGCACGCGGTTCAAATGATTTACAGCAGATGCTTGCGGCCGAAGAAAATTACAGACAAAAGAAACTTGCCGAGATCGATGCCATTGCCCGTTACAACTTATCCGTTGTGGAACTGGAGACGGCTGTCGGCGTTTGGGACATCGATTTTTAATGCTGTATTGTATGAAAAAATATCTTTTCCTCTCCTGCTTCTGCGCATTGATGAACGCGCAACAGACCGATGATCCTGTTGTCAAAACCACTCTGCGCGCGGGCTGGGTCAATTCTACCTTAACCGGCGCCGATGCGAATCTGCTGTCTGCCGATGGCAAAATCAACGCCGTTAACGGTTACAGCGCGGGCATCAGTATCGATAATCCGATAAGCCACCGCGTAAGCCTTAAACATGAACTTTTTTATGCCCGAACCGGCGCCGAGTTTTTGCGCGATCTCAACGGGCAAAATATCAACGCAAGATTGCGGCTGAACAACATCCGCCTGAACCCCATCAGCACGGCTTACCACATCGGTGCGGTACAGGTTTATGCGGGACCGTACATGAATATACTGACCGATTCGTCGATAACCGCAGCCGATTCCGCAGGGCGCACTTACCGCGATCACGAGATCTTCGGTAACGACAAAGACGATCAGGAGAACGGTCAATACCTGCAAAAACTGGATTACGGCGTCACCGCCGGCATCGGTTACCGGTTTAATTTCGGGGTCGATATCGACCTGCACTTCTCGCGTGGCTTTGCAAGCATCTTCGACAATTCAAACACTTACGAGGTAGCGGAAAACCGCAAGGACCTGAGAATCTACAATCGGCAGTTCGGCATTGCGGTGGGCTATCTGTTTTGATAGGCTCTTGCATTACAAGGCTAAATTCACTTGGCTTGTTCATAAAAAGAAATCCTCGACGTCGTCGGGGATTTCTTTTTTACCAGCTTGGAGAGCTCTTGGCTACGGCATCCAGTAGGTCCATTTGGAACCATTGAACACAGCCAGTCTTTTATTTGTTCCGTTTACATAGACCATCATTCCCGGCGCCGGATTGATGATTTCATCCGTACTGTTTACCTGCGGCAGCACAAGCGCCTTGGTGGAAGATTCCAAAACCAAAACGCCGTTTGCGGTAGAGTTCTCTGCTCCTATGATTGTTCCGCGCGCAGTGTCTTCTGAAACTGTCGGTTGACTGCTGAGAGCGGTGGAGACATTTGCAACATTACCACGGCTCAGGTCCTGCCAAGTTCCGTTGTAATACATTACCCTAGCCTGCTGCGCGTTGGTGGCATCCAACAAAAGGGTACCCTCGGCAAGGCCGGCACCGGTAGGCAAAGTACGCACATAAGGTAAGATAATTCCCTTTTTTGCATTGGAGAATTCCAGCAAGACGCTTTGTTTTTGGTTTGCAGGCACCGTGCCTGCGGCATCGCCCACGATCACTTGTGTGAAAGCAGATGCAGATATACTGAAGAGGAGAGTTATAAATAGCTTTTTCATTTTCTAGTCTTTCGGTAACGCGTCAACAAAGTTAAGGGCAGGTAGGTGTATTGAAACATTTCCAGCTGCCTGAACTGTAAATTTTCAAACATTTTGCGGTTGTATCGTAAACCATCATTCCTTCTTGCGGACTGATGATCTTGCTGAGATCTGTGGTTGTAGATCTTGTCACCACAAATCCTTGACTATTGGATTCCAGCGCCAGATGTCCGCCGTTTCGGGACATTGGCCATTTGTCGGTATCCGCAGCGCCTGCGCGTTTTAGTAAAGTTATTCCTTGACGAGTCGGCAGCGCCGTTCCGGTTGTAACGGGATCGTTAAAACATACCAATGCTCTAAGCGTAGCGGTAGCCGTATTGTTCGCGGTATTGGTATCATCAGCATAGCTGAGAGTCGCGGTATTTGTCCATGGACCGTTGGTTGACGGCGTTACCGGAATGGTAATGGTCGGATAGGCGTATTGTGCATCCAACTTATCAGCGCGTGTAAATGTATAGGTGTTTTCCTTTTTGGTTATTGTCCAGCCGCTCCCGGTTGCGGTTCCTCCGGTAAGACCCGCCGGCAGCGCGTCGGTTACTGTAACCGTCTTACCGGCCGGTTTTACGGTGGAGCTCACATTGCTCACGACGATGCTAAAGACGTTTCCGTTGGCATTGGCTTCACCATTGTTATTCACTCCCTTTTCAATCTTCAAATCTACGTTGGGATTTAAAATAGTTGTTGATACAGTGGCCTGATTGTTAGTGAGGTCGGGATCTGTAACACCAATATTGGAAACATCCAGTGATACTGAGTTGTTAACAGCGCCACCATCTACATTGCTGTTGACTTTTCCTTTGATTACAAACGTGCCATAGCTATTGGCTGCTAAAGCCAGCGTACTAGAGAGCGGATTAGTGAGACCTGAGGTTTTAGGAGTGCCACTTATAAATCCTGTGGCCGTCGTGCCAGTATTTCCGTTATTGTTAAAAGTAATACTGCTCAGTGTAAACTGTGAACTTTTGATTGTTTGGTTATTACCATCTCGCACGATGTCTGTAAGCCCCAAATTGCTGATCACGTCTTGAGTTTCGTTATACACATTCACTGTATAGGTTAGTTCTTCGCCAGGCAAGGCGGTGGTTTTATCCACCTCTTTCTGCACGCGTACACCGCCGGTAGTGGTTATCAGCAGATTTCTGATCTCATGGAAATTGACACTGCCGCCAGTCGAACCGGCGAATCCCATTTTAAGCATCGCGGGAATAGGATCTGTAGTTTCTTTATCAATAAGCAACTCGTCCGCCGAAGATGCTTTAGGACGCCAGAATACCCGGATCCGATATCTAGGCGCGGCAGATGTTCCTATTGGGTCGATATATATTTTGACTCTTCTGTAAAATTGTGCATCCGTCGGACGAGTTGTTGTAGCAGTTGTATAATCAACAGATTGCTTTGTGCCGATCTGCGTGGTCTGTACGCTACCAAGGTAACGGTAAGACGAAGTGGGAGCCGGTAAATTGGTGGCGCCGCGGAGCACGACAGAACTTGGTGTCAAGTTCGCCGTTCCGCCTGCCTTGCCTTCGGATGCTGCCGCAAAGTTCCCGTATTCATCAAATCCGATTCCCAAATAAGCTCCTGCCAAGCCGGCGATATTTGTAGATCCGGAATTTAAATTTGCATATCCCAACGATCCTCCATAAGCTCCGATCCTGAACGGCGACGTAGCAGCATTAAACAAGAAAACCGAGAAACCATCCGCACCTCCAGAACCACTGCTTCTCCAGGTCTTATATTCAAATTCTATATAGATTCCATAAGAGGACGGGAAGGCATTGTTAATATACGCATATCCGTTTTGACGGTTAGCGTCGGTTGTCAGTCTCAGCCAGCCGTTATTCACAGGGTCCGCATTGCCGGAAGTAAGCCTGGCGTCACCGCCCAAGATAATATTACTGCCTACGTTGCTACCCTTAAAACTCTCAGTAATCGTAAACTGAGCACCGACCATACATGGCCCCACAATAGTGCATAATAACAGTAACCTCGTTATACATTCTCTGATTTCACTTAATTTTAACATCATCTACTATTTCTTAGTTAATTTGTTAAAGTCCTTTCCATAACGGCGCAAAAAGTATACAGTAAAGTCTCGACTTGCAAACTGCAAATATACTATAAATACGCACATCATATT
>RDDY01000282.1 GCA_003852805.1 Chryseobacterium sp. | reverse complement strand
TTTACGGTAGCGCATTCACACTTGACCATGTACGGCATTATCGCTTTCATGCTTTGGGGCTTCACTTATACCATGGTGCCGAGGCTTACGGGTAAGGAACCGCCGCGCATTATGGTGGGCGTACATTTTTGGCTTGCACTGATCGGCCTTATTTTTTACACCTTTTCACTGATGTACGGCGCCACCGAGAAAAGCATGATGTGGCGGAATAAGCTGCCATTCATCGACAGTGTGGCCCACATGTATCCGTATTGGTTGTGGCGCGCGCTGGGCGGAACACTGATGTATATTTCACATTTCGTGTTTGCGTATAACTTGTACAGGATGATACACCGCAGAAATGAGATTTTACTGCCGACGGCGCCGGCCGATATTCTCGTAAAACTGAAAGACCAAGAAGAACTGAAATAAGCGAGCGATGGAATTTTACAACAATCATAAAAAACTGTTTACTACAGCGTTGCTGTTCTTTGTGGCTCTCACCGTTTGGATTGCCGTATGGCCGGCATTCAGCGTGCAGCGCGGAATGAAACCTTTGCCCAACGCACCGAAGATGACCGCGGAAGAAGAAGCCGGCAGAGCCGTTTATATTCGGGAGGGCTGCGTCTACTGCCACACCCAGCAAGTCAGAAATTTGGATATGGACGATGTTTTCGGTGCACGGCCGAGCATTGCTGCCGATTATGCCGGCAACGGTCGCGTGGATTTTTGGCGAAACACCGCCGATCTTATGGGCACCGAGCGCACGGGCCCCGACCTGACCGACATAGGAAAACGTCAACCCAGCCCCGAATGGCACCTGACCCACCTCTACAATCCGCGTGCATTGGTAAAAGAATCCATCATGCCGGCATTCCACGGTCTGTTTGTCGTTAAAGCCGAACCCGGGCCAAACGATGTAGAGGTGACCGTACCGGCAGAGTTTAAAAAGAATAAAGACGACAGAATCTTTGCGACACAAGACGCCAAGAACCTGGTGGCTTATCTTCTGAGCCGTAAACAAGCAGAGCTACCCACAGGCCGTGAGCCGATGGAATTCTTGTACAAGAAGAAAGCGCCGGCAGGCAACGCAGCCGGTGGAAATGCCGCAGGCGGACCCGACGGCGCAGCACTTTTCACTACGCACTGTGCCGCTTGCCACCAAGCCAATGGTGAAGGTCTCCCCGGAGCGTTCCCACCGCTGAAAGGCAGCCCCGTGGTAACGGGCGAGAATCTTGAACTGTACGTGGGCATCATCATGAAAGGATACGACGCCCGTCCCGGTTATGCAGTGATGCCGCCGGTAGGAAAAGATGCCAATCTGAGTCCTGCCGAGATAGCGGCCATCATGAATCATGAACGCGAAAGTTGGGGCAACGGCGCAGCGCCGGTAAAAGAGGAAGACGTCAAAAAAATTATAGACAACCTAAAATGATTATGATATGAAACTCCGAAATATTTTATCCGTTTTCACACTGCTGATTGCAGGATTTTATTACGCTTGTGATGTCTGTCAGGAACAACAACCCAAGATTACGGCCAACCTTACGCACGGTCCCGGGCCGGGCAGCAATTGGGATTGGGTGGCAGTGGCCATCATCGGAGCGATTGTTGTTGCCACTTTTATCTATTCCTTGAAGTTTTTGATAAGTCCCGGCGAGAAATCTCCCGACCATATCAAGAACGTGATACTTAACGACTAAATAAATGCGATATGGACGAGCGAAAAAGCAAGGTCATCTTATTTATTGACGACGAGCCGCAACCCGTTGCAGAGTTGGACACTCCGGTGGTTTTTGAACTGGACACGACAAAGTTGACAGACGGCGAGCATCTGCTGCGCATTGTAAGCCAAAGTCCGGAGGGTGGCGAGGGTCTGCGAAAAATAAAATTCACGGTGAAGAACGGCCCCGCAATTTCGGTAGCCGGACTTAAAAACAACGATGTGGTAGACGGTACTTTATCCTTGATGATAAACTCCTACAATGTGGGCAGCAAACAAGGATTCATCATAAAAGGCAGCGAAACACCGAATACCGTGCCTACTTGGCTTTGGGTAATCATCATCTTATTCAGCATTTGGGGCGCCTATTACACCATTCGTTATATCACAATGTAAAACCGATAAGTATGAACACCGAAGAGCCTATAAACGAGCCCATAAACTACGACACGGTTACCGAAGCCATGGAAGACCTGCGGAAGAAAGGCTACGACGCACAGTTCACCTACGAGGAAGAAGCGGGTTGCCTGATCTGCAAGTCACCGATCATGCAGTTATCGCCGGAGCATTTCCGGATCGACCATGTATATCGGTTCGAGGGAATCACCGATCCGGGAGATTCCATGATTTTGTATGCCGTATCGTCAACGGATAATAAAACCAAAGGAACCGTACTGAATGCGTACGGAGTAGACTCTGATCCGCGCGTATCAAAACTAATGGCGCAGCTGAAGCCACGCCACTAACTGATTAACGCACCAAAGGCGCAACCTTTTCGCCGAAGAGCCGAATGGAGTCTGTCATCACGTCGTGCGACGGATCACCGACATCCATGTGGGCAATGAAGCGATCCAGGCCGAACATTTCTTTCACGCGGTTGATTTTTTCCGCCACTTGCTCGGCGTTGCCTATGAACAATGCACCATCGGCGCTTCTGCCGCCGTCATATTGCATTCGCGTGTACGGTGCCCACCCGCGCGATCTGCCAATACGATCCATCTGCTCTTTATACTTGTCAAAGTAATCGGAAAGAACCTTTTCATCATCGCTGACCAAACTGTGAGAATGTATCGCAATCTGCATCTGCTCAGGGTCGTGACCCGCGGCCGTATACTGTTGTTTATAATAATCAATCAAGGGTTTGAACTGTGCGGGCATTCCGCCAATGATGGCAAGAATCAACGGTAAACCGAGCGTTGCCGCGCGTAAAACCGATTGCGGTGTACCGCCGACAGCAATCCATACAGGAAGTTTACCACCGTTCAGCGCGCGCGGATAAACGGTCTGATCATGCATAGGCGCGCGAAGTCTGCCTCGCCAAGTAACATTTTCTTCGTTGTTGATTTTCAGCAACAGATTGAGTTTCTCCTCAAACAGCTCCTCGTAATCTGACAGGTTGTAACCGTACAGCGGGAAAGATTCGGTAAAACTGCCGCGGCCGACCATAATCTCGGCACGACCGTTTGATATCAGATCAAGCGTTGCAAAATCTTCATACACCTTCACAGGTTCAGACGAGCTGAGCACCGTGACACCGCTGGACAGGCGAATTCTCTCAGTGACCGTGGCAACGGCCGCCAAGAGCATTTCAGGAGCGGAAACGGCATAATCCGCTCGGTGGTGTTCGCCCATGGCAAATACGTCGATGCCGACCTCGTCCATCAACTTTACCTGTTCTATTATCTCGGATATTTTCTCCTGTGGGTTTCTGAATTTGCCGGTGGTTGGATCCACAGCCAAATCGCCGAACATTCCGATTCCTAATTCCATATTGTTATTTTTTATCAAAGATAGAACGATATCGATCCGCAAACATTGATGCAGATCAAGAATGCACGAGCAAGAAAACTGCCGAAAAAGATTTTATTTTGAAAGCCGGAAGCCCAACCCAACGGCAAGAAGACAGACGATCAGACTGCTCACGACGTACAAGGCCAACATCCCGTACTGCTGCTGTTGCCAAAGATTATAATTCTCCAGAGAAAAAGTGGAAAAGGTGGTAAAACCTCCACAGAAACCCGCGATCATAAGATATTTCAAATCCGATTCATTACGCAGGAAGTATCCGGCAAAAAGACCGATGAGAAAACAACCCGCAAGATTGACCAGAAAAGTGCCCAACGGAAAAGCGCCGACCATAAGCCGGCGCGAAATGTAGTAAGAAACAAAGTAGCGCAAAACGCTGCCCAGCCCGCCCCCTAAGAATATGTAAAGTGCGGCTTTCAATTTTATTCCCCTATTTCTTGCAGATACCGTTCTGCATCCATTGCGGCCATGCAGCCGGTGCCCGCAGCCGTAACCGCCTGACGGTAGGTGTGATCTTGAACATCTCCCGCAGCAAAGACCCCGGGCAGATTGGTGCGGGTGGATTTGCCTTCGGTGATGATATATCCGTTTTCTTCCAGATCTATTTGTCCTGCAAAGACCTCGGTATTCGGTTTGTGGCCAATGGCGATAAAGATACCGTGCACCGGTAACTCGCTTTCTTCTTGGGTTTTGTTGTTGATCACAACGGCACGTTCCACCAGACTGTTTTCGCCTTTTATGCCAATAAGTTCATGGTTGAATTTAACCTCGATATTCTCGGTATCCATCACCCTTTTCACCATCACTTTTGACGCACGGAACTCATCGCGGCGTACCAGCATTGTTACCTTGCTCGCGATCTTAGACAAATAAGTGGCTTCTTCGGCTGCCGTGTCGCCCGCTCCTACCACAATTACCTCTTTGCCTTTGTAGAAGAAACCGTCGCAGGTGGCACATGCCGAAACGCCGCCGCCCATGTATTTCTTTTCATCGTCCAAGCCCAAATACTTGGCCGTGGCACCGGTTGAAATAATAACGGTACGCGCCAAGATTTCCCGAGAGCCGGCATACAGTTTATGGATGCCGCCTTTTTCGGTAGCAAACTCCACCTTGGTTATCATTTCGTAATACACCTTTGTCTCGAAGCGTTCTGCCTGTTTTTGCAGCTGCATCATCATTTCGGGACCTGTGATGCCGTCGGGATAACCGGGGAAGTTTTCTACATCGGTAGTGGTGGTCAGCTGTCCGCCCGGCTCCATCCCCGTATACAGTTCGGGTTTCAGATCTGCTCTGGCTGCATAGATGGCAGCGGTAAAACCTGCGGGGCCCGAACCTACTATAACGCAATCCAATATATTATTCTCCATTATCTTTTTATTTATGTTTTAATTTCTAAAAATTCTTTGCTGTTCAAAGTTTGACAGCCATTTTATCGATGTTCAAAATTTTGTAGACCAGTTCCAGCAGAATCTCTCCTTCGGGCAGTTGGTTTGCTCCGAGACCCTTGTTTTTCAAATCGGCGTCACGTAACAAAGAGATGACGCGCGTTGCGTATTTCAACGGAAAAAAGCGTGCGGCGGCCGCATAATCTTTCAGCGCAAACGGCGGTACGCCCATGGTGGAACTTATAACGGAATCCGGCTCGCCACGCAGAGAATGGTAAACAATCAGGTTGGAAAAAAAACTGTACAAGTTGGCCAAGATCATCGGCAGCGGATTGGTCTTCGGGTTCTTTCCCATATAATGCACAATGCGCAGAGCAACAGCCATATTCTTGGTTCCCAAAGCGCGCTGCAGTTCAAACACGTTGAAATCTTTGCTGATGCCTATGTGCCGTTCGACCAAAGTCCCATCGAGGGTTTCACCGTTTTTCAGTGCCAGTTGCAGTTTGGAAAGTTCATTGTCAATCCTCGACAAATCCGTCCCGAGATACTCCGCCAACAGATTCGGAATGTTGGGCGCGGTCTTTATGCCGAACGCCTCACAGCGCTGTTTGATGAAAGCCGCAATTTTGTAATCCCTGATGGATTCGCTGTAGAACAGCATTCCACCGTCTTTTATTTTCTTGACGGACTTCCGCTTGGCGTCTGCCTTTTTATGCTTGTGGGCGAAAACCAAAACGGTACTCGGCACCGGATTTTCCGCATAGGCGGTAAGTGCCTCATTGGCTTTATCCGTCATCTGCAGGTCTTGCGCTTCTTTCACAATAATCATCTGCCTGTCACCCATCATCGGGTATTGACGCGCCAAGGACAGCACTTCCTCGTAAGTGGTATCCTTGCCGTAAACAACGGTTTGATTAAAAGCTTTTTCGTCTTCGGTCAGCACCTCATTTTCCAGCACTTTCACGGCCGCATCGATAAAATAAGGTTCTTCGCCGTGGAAAAAATAGATCGGGAGAAAATCCTTTTTTTTGATATTTTTGACGATGCTTTCTAATTCTACCATAGCCGATGCAGCTGCCTAAACTGTGTTTTGACGAGGAATTTGATTTCCGTTTTAAGCAGGACAAAGATAAGTTTTTTATTTATGACCTCTTGCGCAAAAGCTGGTTACTGATGACGCCGGAGGAGTGGGTAAGGCAGCATTGGATTCGGTTTTATTTGGGTAATGGTTATGCGGTTTCAGCGCTGATTGCAGAGCAAAGGATCGTCCTTAACAACACGGTAAAACGCTTGGATCTGTTGGTTACCGAGAAAACCAAACCCAAGATCTTACTGGAATTTAAGGCGCCTGACGTCAAGTTGACGCAAGATACCTTCGAGCAGGTGGCGCGTTATAATTCGATTATCGGCGCTCGGCAGATTATTCTCAGCAATGGCTTGCAGCACATCCGCGCCGAATATTCGGGTACGGATTATCGTTTTGTATAAACTGCCTTTTCCAGCGTTTCTTACCCTTCCTCTTTTTCCATTTCGCGAGCCAATGCATGGTTATCGCGAGCGCGTTGGCGTTCGGTCAGAAATTCTTTTGTCAGGTAAAGCAACAGAAACATGAATATGGCGATGGTTACCCAGAAACCCAAAACGCCTATGATGTCATCATACAATTCCATCCGCACGTAGATCAGCATATAAACCATGGCAATGTAAGGCACTGCAGGAATTACGATGGCCGGCAATAAAAACAGGATCTGGAAGAAGTGTTTTCCTTTGCTCGGATCTTGGTTGATGCGTTTGGTCATGGTATCCAAGAAACCATAGGGCTGCAAAACATGAATCGCGTTGCTGTTTCTGTATTCTTCAATCAGGTTTCGGGTCTCTTGCTGATGGTACAGCGCACCTGCCAAAAAGTTGACCGTATTCTGCATATCTCTTTTATGTGCCGACATTACCTTCAGATTAAACACCAAATAAATATAGACGACGGGCAGCACCTTCGGGATAAAATCTACGTCGGTAAAACTGATGGATGCAATGCTGAACGACGAGATCTGCGCGTTCTCCAAAATGACAAATAAAAAAACCACCACAATGGCCCAAATACTGTAACGTTGTTCTTGATTGCCGACATTTTCCAAGTTGTCCAAGACCCGCGTCAGGTAAGTAGCAATGTAGCGGTCATTTTTTACCGCCAAAATCTTGAGTAAATTGCGCTTGTTAACCATATTTTCAGCTTAACAAAATACTGGCCAAGCGCGGCGCAGCCGTTCGTGAAAAGGTCTTGGTCAAATAAAAAACTGCCCGAAAAGCGGGCAGTTTCTTAGATTATTCGGTCGGCTGTTAATCTTCCAGCCATTCAGATTTTTTATCTGCTGTCAAGTGTTTTTTATAGCGCAGCCATGAAACGATACTCAGTGTAGTCATGGTAGCCAAACCGATGTACACCCAAGCCGGCACCGGAATCGGGTCGCCCGCTGCGTAAGAGTGCAGACCGCTCAGATAGTAGTTGACACCGAAATACGTCATCACCATCGAGCAGAACGCAAACATGGTAACCACATGATACGTATATCTGCCGCGCAGCCCCGGAACCAAACGCATGTGGATGACAAACGCATACACAATAATCGAAATAAACGCCCAGGTTTCTTTCGGGTCCCAGCTCCAGTAGCGTCCCCAACTCTCGTTTGCCCAGACGCCGCCCAAGAAGTTGCCCACCGTTAATGCGAACAACCCAATTGTCAGAGACATCTCGCTCACAATTGTCAGTTCACGAATGGTTTTCTCATTATGGCGTTTGAAAACACGACGGTTTGCCACGATATAGAACATCAGCGTAATCACCGCGATGAGCATGGACAAGGCAAAGAAACCGTAGCTGGATGTAATGATGGCTACATGGACAATCAGCCAATAAGACTTCAGCACCGGAACCAACGGTGTGATCTGCGGATCCAGCTGCGAGCCGCCGTGCGCGAAGCCCATCATGATTACCGCCACCAAGAAACCCGCTGCGGGGATCAACGCGTTGGAGTTTCGGTAAAGCGCCAAGCCTGCCGTAATGCCGACCCAAGAGATGAATACAATAGCCTCGTAGCCGTTGCTCCACGGTGCGTGGCCCGAGACGTACCAGCGCAAGCCCAGCCCCAGCAAGTGGATGATATAACCTACAACGCCTATGGCAATAATCACCTGCACCGCGCGATGCAGAATCTTTGAGGGGCGGAACAGTTCTATAAACGCCAAGATGAGCAACAGACCGCCGACAATGGTGTAAAAAATCAACAACTTGAAGAACAGATTGAGCTTGTTCATTAAGACCTCGGCTTTAATCTTGGTCTCGGAAGGCACCACGTTTTTGCCCCAGGTCTGTTGGTATGTTTTCAGCGCTTCCAGCTCGGCGTCTGCTTTTTGCCAGTCGCCGTTTTGGGTAGCCATTACCACGCTCATAAAATAAGGCCCCATCACGTCTTGTGATTCTTTGTCGGATTCAAACTTCTCGTCCAGCCAAGAGTTCCAGCGGTGATTAATGTCGTTCTTCACGGGAACCACGCGCAGATATTGCCCCGAAAGGATGCCGTTGAAAACCTGAACACGGTCATTTACCGCAATCACTTCTTTATCGTAATTGGTCTGCTCGGCCGGTTTTTTTCTAAAGGCAATATTGTATTCTCTTTCCAGTGCAAAGTGCGGCATGCCGTCGGGTCCCGCGGGGAAAAGATTGATCAGACTGGTGTAGCCGTCATCGTTGGCGCGGGTCAACTTTTTCAGTTCGTCTCCGCCTTTCGGTCCTACCTTGATGATCGGGACCTGCGTCCATAGCATCGGGTCGGTGGATATTGCCAGAAACCATTGGTTGGCCGTCAATCCGTGAAAGCTCTCGTGCTTATACAGTTTACGCAAAACATCCAGCGCCATGGTATTCATCGGCTTGATTCTGCCCTCATAGTTCTGCACCAAGAGATAACCGAATTTATCCGCATGATCTTTGTCGATATGCGTGTTGGCTGCCGCCTGCTCCGCAGGTATGATTCGCGTGGCCGGCATGCTTCTGCCCGCGGAGTTTTGAGCATTATTCTGTATGCTCGGCACCGTCTGCGCTTGCAGATTCAATGCAACAAGAAGGCCCGCCAGCGTCGCCAGCTTACGCTTGCTCACTTGTTTCAGGATATTGTTCAACTTCCAGAAGTGCGTGCCCTTCCAGAAAAGTGAAACAAACAAGCCGACAAACAAGAAGACATAGCCGATATAGGTAATGAGGGTTCCCCAGAAATCATGGTTG
>RDDY01000334.1 GCA_003852805.1 Chryseobacterium sp. | reverse complement strand
CCAACAACGCCGGCAACACAACAGCCCAAGGAAAAGCCGAAGGAGAAAAAAGTCATCATTGAATAGTGACAGACCAGGAGGAATTTGACGATCAAACCCACGACGAATCCGAAGGGCTTTACGAACATTTTACGTTAAAGGTAGATCCGGGGCAGGAACCGTTGCGTATTGATAAATATCTGATGAACTTTCGTCAGAACTCCACGCGCAACAAAATTTCCCAAGCTTGCCGCGCCGGAAATGTCACCGTCAACGGAAAAGCGGTCAAGCAAAATTACCGCGTGAAGCCGGGCGACAACATCAGCATTCTACTGACAAAGCCGCCGCGGGAAAATGTCATCATTCCTGAAAACATTCCCGTCAATATCGTTTATGAAGACGACGATCTGTTGGTGGTGGATAAACCGGCGGGCATGGTGGTGCATCCCGGACATGGAAATTATACCGGCACCTTGGTCAACGCATTGGCTTACCATTTCAGAAATCTGCCGAACCTGAATACCGACCTCGACCGCCCGGGCTTGGTCCACAGAATCGATAAAGATACTTCAGGTCTGTTGGTCATCGCCAAGAACGAATATGCAATGAGTCATCTGGCCCGACAGTTCTACGACAGAACCACCAAGCGCTTGTATTGGGCGTTTGTCTGGGGAAATGTGGAAGAAGACGAGGGAACCATCACCGGACACATCGGGCGCCATCCCAAGAACAGAATGCAGATGTCTGTCTACGAGGACGGCAACCATGGCAAGCACGCGGTAACGCATTACAAAGTTTTGGAGCGTTTTAAATATATGACATGGGTGCAGTGCAAATTGGAAACGGGGCGCACCCACCAGATTCGCGCGCACTTCCGCCACATAGGCCACACGCTGTTCAATGATGAACGTTATGAAGGGAATGTGATTTTACGTGGAGTCAATCTGCCGAAGTACAAGCAGTTTATAAACAATGTTTTCGAGGTCTTGCCGCGTCAGGCGCTGCACGCGCACACCTTGGGCTTTGTGCATCCGGTCACGGGCAAAGAGTGGTATTTCGAGAGTCCGATGCCGGCCGATATGCAAGAAGCGCTGGAGCGTTGGCGAAATTACATTTCAAATTCTTAGAGTCGGTCTTTTTTCTCTAATTTTGGTCTCATGTTCAGGAGTTTCCGAAAGATTGTTCTGTTCGGTTTAACAGCCGTTTCTACCTTTGTGTCTGCGCAGGAGACGCAGCCGTTTTTCCAGCAATACCTGCTGGGTGGCAATTTCCTTTTCAATCCCGCGCATTACGGTGAGACCGACGACATCAAGGTCAGAGCCATCTACCAGAAACAGTTCTCAAAGTTCGATCAATCGCCCAATGTGCAGGCCATCGGCATGCACGCCAACATCTTTGATCGCGTGGGAGCGGG
>RDDY01000317.1 GCA_003852805.1 Chryseobacterium sp. | reverse complement strand
GAAGGCCGAATCACGGTCAATGGCGTAAAACCCGAATTAGGCACCAAGGTGTCGGCCGAAGACGAGATCAAAGTAGATGGCAAACCGCTCTTCGCCAATACCGATGAGCATGTGTATATTGCACTCAACAAACCCGTCGGCATTGTTTGCACCACCGACACGCGCCGCGAGAAAAACAATATCGTGGACTTCGTCAACCATCCGAAACGCATTTTTCCCATCGGTCGTCTGGATAAGCCGAGCGAGGGATTGATTCTGCTTACTTCTGACGGTGACATTGTCAATAAAATCCTGCGCTCGCGCAACAACCACGGCAAAGAATATATTGTGCGCGTGGATCAACCGATTACCCAAGAATTCTTGCACAAGATGCGCAACGGCGTACCCATCTTGGGAACCGTCACCAAGAAATGTGAAGTGGAGCAGTTGGACACCATGCAGTTCAGAATTGTTCTGACGCAAGGTTTAAACCGCCAAATCCGTCGTATGTGCGAGCATTTGGGCTACGAGGTTAAAAAGCTGAAACGCATCCGTATTCTCAACATCAAGTTGGATTTGCCGATAGGTAAATGGCGTGACCTGACGAAAGAGGAACTTGCAGAGTTGAACCGGCTGACTTCTGATTCCGACAAGACGGCTTAGGCCGCATCAATCGCATTTAATCTTCATCGACCGCGGCTCGAATTCCAAGTCGGGAAGTTCTTGCCCTGCATTGAAGGTGGCGGAACGGCCTTGGAAATTTTGATCTTCCCAAATGGTAACAGTGGTAGCGGGATCTACTTTCATGGCGTCGGCTTCGTCGTCCCAATCTTTATCGGTATTGGGCACGGTTTTAAGATTGGCGAATTCGCCCGGGCCTGAAATCTGCACATTGTCGTCGGTAAAATTATCGCCGTCGTACAACCACACATAACAGTCACCGGTGCGGTTATTGTTCGCATTGCTGTTTGTTGTTGCTGATGGATTATTGGCGGCCTGACTGTTTTTGTTATCACAAGCGATAAAAAACAAACCGGCGACGAGCGTTGAAACAAATATCTTTTTCATAATATTTTTTTCGGACACAGTGCAATATTGATACCGCATAAAAAGACCGCCGACCTAAAGGTCGGCGGTTTTGGTCGGTTATAATGTTATTAGTAACTGCCTTTGTCGATAAAGTGCTTCGCAATTTTCTCGGTCAGCGCGATAACATTCGGCATATTCGTGTACTTCGTGAATCTGCGCAGGCCCGACAGCATCATGCGCTGCTCATCGCCCTCGGCAAAGGAAACAATTCCCATCTTGGCTGCCTGAGTGATTTTCTCCACCGCGTGATAAAGGTTCAGTTTTGCCATCGCTACCTCTACGCTGTCTGCATCGGCAAAGTGTTTCTCGGCGCGCAAGATTGCACTTTCTGCCATGTAGATTTGGTTCAGAATTTCAGAGGCACCCAGCAGCAGTTCTTGTTGCTTCTCGATCTCGGTCATGTATTTTTGAAGCGCCGCGCCGCTCACCATCATGAAAACTTTCTTCAGGTTTTCCACGATGGCTTTTTCTTCGCTGAACAGCTCGGAATAATCAGGCGTTTCAAAAGACGGGATGCTCATCAACTCTTTGCCTACGGCCATTGCCGGGGACATCAGATCCAGTTCGCCTTTCATGGCGCGCTTGATCAACATGCCTACGGAAAGCAGACGGTTGATTTCGTTCGTCCCTTCGTATATTCTCGCAATACGCGCGTCTCTCCATGCGGCTTCCATCGGCGTGTCTTCTGAAAAGCCCATACCGCCGAAGATTTGGATTCCCTCATCGGCAATCCATTGGGTAGCATCGGACACATAGGTTTTCAGAATCGAAGCTTCGACGGCAAATTCTTCCACGCCTTTCAATTCGGCTTGCTGGTCGTTCATGCCGCCTTCTTTCAACTCAGCAATCTTATTCTCGATATCGGCAGCAGCGCGGTAGGTTCCGGCTTCGCAGACGAAAGTAGTCGTCGCCATTTGAGCCAATTTTTGACGGATGGCCCCGAAGGTGGAAATAGCCACACCGAACTGCTTGCGCTCGTTGGCGTACGCAACCGAATAGTTGAAAATACGACGCTGACCGTCCAGATTGGCAGCAGCCAGCTTGATGCGGCCAACATTCAGAGCATTCAATGCGATTTTGAAACCGTTGTTTCTTTCGCCCAAGAGATTCTCTACAGGCACCTTCATATCGTTGAAGAAAACCTGCCGCGTTGACGACGAACGGATGCCCAACTTGTGCTCTTCCTCGCCGAAGCTTAAACCTTCCGTGCCTTCTTTTTCTACAATAAAACCGGTGATGTTTTTGTCATCGTCTATTTTTGCAAACACGATGAAAATCTCTGCAAACCCCGCGTTGGAAATCCACATCTTTTGACCGTTGATGATGTAGTGTTTGCCATCTTCGGAAAGAACCGCTTTGGTTTTTCCGGAGTTGGCATCAGAACCCGCGTCGGGCTCGGTCAAGCAGTAGGCACCGAACTTTGTGCCGCTTGCCAGATCGGGAAGATACTTTTTCTTCTGTTCTTCTGTTCCGTACAGCAGGATCGGCAGTGTACCGATGCCTGTATGCGCGCCGTAAGCCGTAGCCAAAGAGCCTGTAGCGCCGGAGAGATAATCACAGGCCAGCATGGTGTTGACAAAGCCCATACCCAAGCCGCCGTATTCCTCGGGCACCGCAGTTCCCAAGAAACCCATTTCACCGATTTTGCGCATGATTTCCTCGGTCAGCGCGTAATCCTTTTTCTCGAATCTTTCCTTTTGAGGTACGACTTCTTTATTGATGAATTCCTCGGCCGAGTCGCGAAGCATTTTCTGTTCTTCGTTCAAATCCTCCAGTGTGAAAACATCGTTTGCGGGAATGGCTTTCAGTAAGAATTCGCCGCCTTTTATTGTGCTGCTCATTTGATTATTTTGTTTTTAGTGTTAATTTAAAGTCTTAAGTTTTAAGTGTTGAGTGTTGAGCCACAACTTAAAACTCAACCCTCAAAACTCAACATTATTATAAAAGTTCAAGGACGGAAGCCGCGCCTTGGCCGGTTCCCACACACATGGTGACCATGCCGTATTTATTGCCTCGGCGTTTCATTTCATCCAGAAGTTGAACCGTCAGCTTGGCGCCGGTGCAGCCCAGCGGGTGGCCCAAAGCGATGGCGCCGCCGTTCACATTCAAGATATCGGGGTTTAGGTCGAGTTCTTTCTTAATGGCGACCGACTGGGAGGCGAACGCTTCGTTCAGTTCTATCAGTTCGATATCTTTCAGTTGCATTCCCGCTTGCTTCAGCGCTTTCGGAATGGCGTAAATCGGACCCATGCCCATGATGCGCGGTTCCAAACCGGCAGCGGAGTAGGAGACCAGTCGGGCAATCGGCTCCAGATTGAGCTCCTTCACCATTTCTTCGGACATGACGATCACGAAAGCCGCCCCGTCGGACATCTGAGACGAGTTGCCCGCCGTGACGGTTCCGCCCATGGTAAAGACCGGTTTCAGTCGCGCCAAACCTTCCAACGAAGTGTCGCCACGCGGACCTTCGTCCACTTTGAAAGCAAATTTCTTGTTTTGTACTTTTCCGTTTTCATCCAAGAAATTATAATCGACACCGATGGGAACAATTTGATTGTCGAATTTACCTTCGGCAATTGCTTTCAGCGCCTTTTGGTGGGAGTGATAAGCGAATTCGTCTTGCTCCTCGCGGCTGATATTGTACTGCTGCGCCACTGCTTCGGCGGTGTAGCCCATTCCCCAATAATAATCGGGGTTTTCTTTTGCTACCTGCGTTTCGGGCACCGGCTTGTAGCCGCCCATCGGGATGAACGACATACTTTCGGCGCCACCTGCGATGATGCAGTCTGCCATGCCGCTCTGGATTTTTGCCGTAGCAATAGCAATGGCTTCCGAACCCGAGGCGCAATAACGGTTGACCGTCACGCCCGGAACCTTGTCGGTGTTCAGCCCCATCAATGAGATGAGACGCGCCACATTCAGGCCTTGTTCAGCCTCGGGCATGGCGTTACCGACGATAAGGTCGTCTATGCGGTTTTTGTCCAGTTCGGGGACATCGGCCATCAGTTTTTCAATAACCGTGGCGGCCATCACATCGGGCCGCGTAAATCTCAGGCTCCCCTTCGGCGCTTTGCCCACCGCCGTGCGGTAGCCTTTTACGATATATGCTGTTTTCATTTTGTTTGTGGTAAAATGTACAGTGTACCTTGTACAATGTACGGGTGTTACTTGTTGTAGTTATTAATAAGCTTTTTGAGCATATTCTGGATATGCCGTGACTTTTCAATTATTGTTGTGTACATGCTTTCGTCCAAGTAGTTCAAGTTAAAGGCGATTTGCAGTTGGGTTTCAAATTCAAATGCCGAACCCAAGGCAATGGCCAAAAAATGCGCGAATTGCTTGTCGCTGTTTCTGCCGGCACCTTCTGCAATATTTGATGCGATCGAAATCAAACTCCGTCGAGATTGAGAAGTCAGTCCGAAAAGCTCCTCTTTGGGAAATGCTTGCGAGCATTTATAATAAAGAGTGGTCAACTCCATCGCTTTTTGCCAGACTTCTAAGCTTCTAAAATTATGCATCGGTTCGTTGCTTTTAACTCCTTACTTAATACACAGCACATGGTACATTGTACACTGTACATCGTACACAGTACATTTTCTAATTCCTCAACGGTTTGCCTTTTTGAAGCATGTGTTGGATTCTTTCCAGCGTTTTGCGTTCGCCGCAAAGTTGCAGGAAAGCTTCGCGCTCGAGGTTGAGGAGGTATTGTTCGGTGACTTCCGTAGCTTCTGACAACGATCCGCCGACCATGACATACGCCAGTTTATCGGCGATCTTCTTGTCGTGTTCGGAAATGTAGTTGCCGGTCAGCATTTGGTCGGTGCCTACATAGAACATACCCAGTGCGTTTTGCCCCAGAACTTTCACTTTCTCTTGGATCGGTTGGGTGTAGCCGTGCTCTGCCATAAGAAGTGCGTTGCGCTTGGCTTCGGCAATCTGACGGTTCTTGTTTACCACCACCAAGTCTTTTCCCTCTTGCAAGATTCCCATGTCGTAGGCTTCGTAGGCGGAGGTAGCCACTTTTGCCATGGCAATGTTCATGAATGCATCGCGCAGACGGTTATTTTTCACATCGTCCTTGTGCAGTTGCTTCATGGTGCGCAGCGTGAACTCTTTGGAGCCGCCGCCGCCGGGAATAACACCCACCCCGAATTCCACCAGACCGATATAGGTCTCTGCCGCTGCTACTACTTTATCAGCGTGCATTGTCATCTCGCAGCCGCCGCCGAGCGTCAGGCCATGCGGTGCCACCACCACCGGAATAGCGGAATAGCGGACGCGCATCATGGTTTTTTGGAAGTAGGCAATGGCCATATTCAGGTCGTCCCAGTCTTGATCGATGGCCATCATCAGGATCATCGCGAGGTTGGCGCCTACGGAGAAGTTCTCGCCTTGATTGGCGATGACGAGACCGTCGTATTTTTCTTCGGCCAAGTCAATCGCACGATTCAGACCGTCCAAAACTTCGCCGCCCAACGAGTTCATTTTCGAGCGAATCTCAAAGTTGATGATGCCGTCGCCCAAATCCTGAATCGCTGAACCCGAGTTGCTCCAGAGCGTTTTGTTTTTACGGATGTTGTCAAGGATGATGAATGCATCCTGCCCGGGAATGGCTTTATAATTGTCTGCTTTTTCGTCAAAGAACGATTTTTTGCCCTCGTCGGAAACTTGATAAAAAGAAGCCTTGTCTTTTTTCGCCAACTCTTTTACCCAATCGGCCACGTCGTATCCGGCTTCCTTCGCCAGCTCGATTCCTTTTTCCACGCCGACGGCATCCCAAATTTCAAACGGACCGTTTTGCCAACCAAAGCCGGCGCGCATCGCATCGTCAATCTTGTAGATTTCATCGGAAATCTCAGGAACTTTGTCGGAAGAGTAGGCAAAGAGCGCACCCAACATTTTGCGGTACAGCTCGGCTGCTTTATCTTTTCCGCTGATGAGAACCTTGAAACGGTCAAGCGGTCGGTCGATGGTTTTCGTCATTTCCAGCGTAGGAAATGAGCCTTTTCCTTGAAGTTCATATTCCAAGGTTTCGAGGTTTAAGCCCAGAATCTGAGATTTACCTTGATCGTCTTTTACTTTCTTGAAGAAACCCTGCTCGGTTTTGGAACCCAGCCATTTGTTCTTCATCATAAAATCGATATAATCCGGCATGACGAACTGGTCGAGGTATTTCTCTTTCTCGCTGCCGCTTTGGTGCACGCCTTGCGCCACCATCACCAAGGTATCGAGGCCCACGACATCTGCCGTACGGAAGGTTGCCGATTTAGGACGCCCGATAACAGGGCCCGTCAGTTTGTCGACATCGGAAACGTTCAATCCGAGTTTCTTGATGTTTTGGAAAAGGTTCATGATGCCGAAAACCCCGATGCGGTTGGCAATAAACGCCGGCGTGTCCTTGGCTTCCACCGTGGTTTTGCCCAAGAACTTTGAGCCGTAATCCATATAGAATTTCACGACTTCCGGGTCGGTGTCCGGTGTAGGAATTATTTCCAGCAATTGCAGATAACGCACCGGGTTGAAGAAGTGCGTGCCCGCAAAGTGCTTCTTGAAATCGTCGCTGCGGCCTTCAGTCAACAGGTGGATCGGGATGCCCGAGGTGTTAGACGACACCAAAGTTCCGGGTTTACGGTGTTTTTCAATCTGCTCGTAAACGGACTTCTTGATGTCGAGACGCTCCACGACTACTTCTATGATCCAATCCGTATTCTTGATTTTTGCCATATCATCGTCAAAGTTGCCGACGCTGATGCGGTCTGCAAACTTTGGCGCGTACAGCAAAGCCGGACTTGCCTTTTTGAGCTTGGCCAAGTTTTCCGTCGCTATACGGTTTCTTACCGCTTTGTCTTCCTTTGTGAGACCTTTTTTGGTTTCCGCTTCGGTTAGCTCAAAAGGCACAATATCCAGCATCAATACTTCTACGCCGATGTTGGCGAAATGTGCCGCAATGCCGCTGCCCATAATCCCTGAGCCGAGAACCGTAACGTGTTTGATTCTTCTTTTCATAGAGAGATTTGATTTTTTTTGTTCTTAATATTCATGTCATTGGCGATGGAGATAATCTCGTTCATCACTTCTTTGAAAATCTCCATTTTTTCTTCGGAAACCTTTTCCAGCACAGTTTTGTTGAAACTTTCCACCGCTTCTTTTGAAATGTTGCGAGAGCTCAAACCTTTTTCTGTCAGTTTGATGATTACCTCGCGCCGGTCGGTGCTGCTCTTTTCCTTATATATATAACCGTTGTCTTCCAACAGCTTTATGATGCGCGTGAGGGAAGTGGGTTCTATGGCCATCTTGGGCCCGAGGTTTGTGCTTCGGGTTCCGCTCTTCGGGTCGATTTTCAACAGTGTAAGTGCCTGAACGGTAGTAGAGTTGTGCATCTGTGCTTGTTCCGCATACATTCGTGAGACGGCCAGCCACGCAGATTTCAACACCAGGTCTACACTTTCAACTTTTTTATTCTCCATATTCATTCCGGTTCGTCGTTCTAACAAATATACAAAAAAATACTATGCATGCATAGTATTTTAATAAAAGATGACAATACAGTTGATAACCAATGTATTATTTGCTATGCTTCGCCTAAATGTTTTCTTTTAAGAAAGCGATTAATGCAGAAATGTTAGAGAATTGATATTCGAGATGATCTCGTTTCAAAAGCCAAAAATCGCTTTGGCGTGAGATATGAAAATTGCTGAGATCTTGACCGATTTGCTTTTGCAGCGCTCCGTACAGAAGTTGTCGGTCGAAATCCGAAGCGTTCACCGTCGGCAACCTTTGAACATTTTTGGGTACCGTGTCGAGATTGTGCGCTGATAGATCTTCGGGCAGTGCAGATTGCAATGATCCGTTTTTAATGGTCCACGCATGGTGGCTGATGCGGATGGCCGGTGCTTTATCGTGGGACGAGAACAAAATGGCTTTGGCGTCGAGGGTTGCCAAATCGTACAGGAGATTCAGTATCCTTTGTTTGTTGATGTCGTCCAAATGGGTGGTGGGTTCGTCCAAGATGATTATGGGCGTATCTTGAACTATGGCTCTGCCGATGTAAGCTTTTTGCAGATTGCCGTCGGATAATTGTTGCAGAGGTGTGTTGCGAAGGTCTTGCAGCTGCAGACGCTCTATAACCTCTTTCACAAAGCGTTTGTCTTTTTCGTTGAGCCGAAAGTAATACGGATAATGGATAAATCTTCCCAGCGAGATTAAATCGGTTACGGTGTAGTGAGCAGGAACGGTCGAGCGCGAGAACACCACCGCTATTTTATGTGCGATGTCGGCAGCCGTCAACAGCGATTTGTTTTTCCCGTCAAGAAATATTTCGCCCGCGAGAAGTTTTTGCTGTCCGAGTATCGTCCGAATCAAAGTCGACTTGCCCGTACCGTTATCGCCCGTAAGCAAGGTTACTTCGCCGCTTTTCAAGAAAGCATTAGCGTCTTCGATCAACGGAGATTGGTAACCGATGTCAGCACCCTTCAGTTCCAATATTACTTCACTGCGCATATCGGTTTCGGTTTTGACGAACAAGTATAACCAAGATCACGGGCACGCCGAACAGAGACGAAATAATGTTGAGCGGCAGAGCCGTTTTCTCTGAGATAATAGAAAACAGCAACATCAGACTGCTGCCGAACAGCAGATTCAATATCCACTGGTGCCATAGTTGAGAAGCGTTCCACAGCATCCGGCAGAAATGCGGCACAATGATACCGACGAACAATATCGGCCCGAGAAAAGCCGTAACGGCACCGCTTAGTAAAGATGACGCAAGGATTATGAGAAGCTCCATTCGCCGCGTATCGATTCCCAATGAAACCGCGTAAGATGAACCCAATGAACTTCCTATCAGGGGTTTGATACTTTTGAACGAGAGAACCAATCCGGTAACCACAAGGCTTAAAAGAATGATAACCTCGTTATCGCCGAGTTGTCCGTTGGAACCAAATGACCAGAGAACGTAGGATTTCAACGATTCGCTTTGGGCATACACTTGCAAAATGCTAATAACGGCACCGGCCAATGCCGAGATGAGAAAGCCGAAAATAATCAGATAAGTTTTATCAGAAAAAATCCGCGAATAAGCAAGCAATAAAAACATTAACGCAAGGCTGCCGCCAAACGCCGAAAG
>RDDY01000191.1 GCA_003852805.1 Chryseobacterium sp. | reverse complement strand
GCCGGGATCCAATGCCACGCAGAAGAAAGTCTATGTAGGCAAAGGAAGTCATTACTACCCGAAAAGCAATATCGCTCAGTTTGTCATTGAGGCCTACGATCTGAATGTCGGTGACACTGTATTGATTCAAGGCCCGACAACCGGCTCGCAGGAAATGGTGGTAGAAAGCATGATGGTAGACGATCAAGTGGCCGAAAAAGCCACGAAGCCCAATATCATCACGTTCCCTACCGATTTCAGAGTCAGGCCTTCGGACAAGCTTTATAAGATTGTAAAAGCATAAAAGCAACAACAACGGATAAAAGTCAGAATCGGGAAGCCGGTTCTGACATTTTTTAATTATGGTCATCATTACGTTACAGCGAGACAAATGCATCGGTTGCAACTACTGCGCAGAGTTTGCGCCGGAATATTTCCGCATGTCCAAGAAAGACGGTAAATCTGTGCTACTGAGATCAGTGGAGAAAAAAGGATTCTTCACGTTGAAAACGCCGTTTGCTGATGCGCTGGAGCCTTGCGAAAAAGCGGCCAAAGCCTGTCCCGTAAATATCATCTCGGTAAAAGAAGTCTGATGTTTACCAAGTGGGAACTTCGCATGCGTTACTTGCAACTGCGCGATCAGTTAACAAAAAAAGAACGTGTCCTGCTCTCGGAAAAGATTTGCAAAAACCTCATTTTACAACTGAAGCCTGCTGAAGATCAGAGCATTCATGTTTTCCTGCCAATAATAACCAGAGGCGAAATCGACACTTGGCCGTTCATAAAACACTGTTGGAAAAGCGGCGCAGAGGTCTTTGTTCCGAAGGTTGTCGGTGATGAAATGATCTCTGTTCCATTGAAATCGAACACCGTTTTGGTTGAGAGCCGATGGGGAATTCCTGAGCCGGAATCTGATGAGGGCGCGTTGAATGTGGACTATGATTACGTTGTCACGCCGTTGCTGTATGCCGATGCGCACGGAAACCGTGTAGGTTACGGTAAAGGCTTTTACGACCGTTTCTTTGCAAGAATCAACCGTGATGCGCTGAAGGTGGGTGTCAATTATTTCCCGCCCCGGGAAGAAATCTCGGATCTTTTCACCGGCGATTTTCCGCTGGACAAATTGGTATTGCCCGAAGAAATACTGTCTTTCGGCTTCGGGTCAAAATCTACAAAGTAAAACCGAAATTCCTGCTTGAACTTGACGGGAGATTTCTTCAGCACATACTGCGCTCGCTTGTCCACTTTGCCCAGATACTTTTTGTCGGCATTATAATATTCCAGATTGAAGCGCGCGAAGTTCAGCGTATCATTTTGCCGCAGTTCTTGTTCTATTTCCAAGCCCGTCACTTTGGTATAGTTGGCTTGCAGACTGTCGAGTTGATTGATGAGACGCGTTACTTTCAGGGAATCCGGCGATAAAAAGTAAGTTTCCATCTGTGCATAGATCACCGAGTCTATTTCGGTATCCTTATTTCCCGAGGCATAAAGCGCTGCCAGATCCATCAGTTCCTGCAATTTCTGACGCGTAATGTTATTGATGGCCTGTACGCTGTCTATCTTGGTAGACGGATAGCTGTTGGTGTTCTTGTTATACTTTACGGTGTCGATACTGTTGCTGCCGTCGTACTTTTTATTGCACGCCGCCAGCGCCAGTAATAGAGCGCAAAGAAGCAGAAGATTATTGAGTTTGCTCATGGTCCTTTATTCTGAATTTAATCATCTTGATTTGGCCGTTGCTCATTTGTGTTTCTATTACTTCCAAGTTTTCCAGTGAAGTTGATGGAAGTGTAACCAAACTGATGTACTTCTGTTTGCTCAGGGTTTCTACACCGTAATATTCATTGTCGAATACTTGGTAAATAAGCGCATTGTCGTTTATCAGCCTGTCCAATTGCTCTCTTTTCTTTTTCAGATCCTTGATGGATTTGGAATAATAGAAGAGCATAATGGCGTAGTCGTCGGGTTTTAATTCTATTGTCTCGGTGTCGGGCGCATTGTCAAGGTTGCGGTAGATGGTGTCAGGTTTATAGAACGGCGAATTGATGACCATGCGGATGTTCTTTTCCTTTGTGTTGTAAACAAAGCATTTGCCCGCTTCCACGCGGTACAACATCGGTGATTCTCCGTCTTTCAATATCTTGACCTCCAGCGGATTGTTGATGGCTGTGCCGCGGTCACCGTCGGTAAAGCAATATTTATACTGTCTGGAGAAAATTTGATTTTGAAACGTCAGCACCAAGATAACGGCCAACAACACGATGGATACGCCGAACCAAATGGTCTTGCGCATCAGAGCCGCCAAGCCCGTACGTGTTTTATTCTCCGTAGTGCCGTTTGCTGCGTTTGCCGCCGGTAGCTCTTCTTCAACCGCCGATTCTTCGGATGTGACCGGACTGTTAGTTGGTTGTGCAACTACTGTTTCCTCTTCCGTTTCTGCGGGAACCGATTCCGGTTCATCGGGAACTTCCTCGCTTTCGGCGAGAATTTCGTTGGCGAAGAGATGGTTCTTCTTAAAGTCGTACCAAGAATCGTAACCTACATATAAAGAGAGCAGGTTCAGCGTATCGATGCGCGGCAACTTGGTTACCGGCGAATTCTTAAAATACGTATAAAAGGATTTTTCGCTCAAGCTTCCTTTCGCACGTTTTCTCAGATCTTCTTGAAAATAGACAATGTCTATGCCTTTCCATTTGGAAATATCGTCGTGAGAGGCAGTATGCTCCTGCAGATATGTAGCCTGAACTTCAGATTTCAGCTGTTCAAAGTGGAGTAAATCTAAATCGGTCAAATGAGCAACATTATTTAATTATCTGAATATCAGTATACTCTAATTGTAAAACATTTTACAAAGGTATTACAATTAATTTTCCGGGGCAACTGTGGCACCCGCCGTATATTTGTCTTGTTCAAATGCGAACACAGAAAACAAAACAGAAACAAACTAACAAAAATTAAATTTAATTTATTATGAAAAAGTCAATCTTGAACATCGCTGCAGCTGCTGCTATCGTTGCTGTTTCTTTGGTATCTTGTAAGAAAGAAACCGAGTCTACTGAAGTAATGACTACTGACACTGTAACAGCTGTTAACCCAACTGATTCTACAATCGTTGAGGAGTCTAAAACTACAACTGAAGTAACTCCTATCGACAGCACTACTGCAGAGGTTGAAAAGACTACTGAAACTTCTACTGAAGTAAAATAATTACTTAAGTAAGTTCAAAAAAAACCGCTTCTCAACAGAAGCGGTTTTTTTATGTTCTTTTTTGGCGCAATTGCTCGTATGCGCAGATAGCCACGGCATTGCTCAGATTCAGTGAGTCTATGCTGCCCGCCATCGGTACCAATACGTTTTGCCCTTTGCCGTTCCAAAACTCGCTAAGGCCGGAATGTTCGGTACCGAAACAGATGGCGGCCCGCCCGGAGAGTTTTGTTTCATCGATTGCCCGAGCCGTTTCCTCCATAAACGTGGTAAGGATCTGGAAATCGTTACGCTGCAAGAAATCAAGGGTCTGCTGATTGGTCAAAGCGTACGTACGCATCCCAAAGATGCAGCCGACGGATGAGCGGATGACATTCGGGTTATACAAATCAATTTTCGGGTCGGTTACTATTACTGCATCCACACCGAAGGCTTCGCAACTGCGGAGAATGGCTCCCAGGTTACCGGGCTTTTCCACGCTTTCCAGCACAATTACAAACGCATCGGCGGCCGGCGTATAATCATCGATATCTGCCGTCGGGATCTTGTAGATACCGATGATTCCTTCCGTGGTGCCGCGGTAGGCAATCTTTTCGTAAACCTGTTCCGAGACAAGATGAACTCTGCCCGCTGGTAAAGCCTCATTGTAAAGAGCTTCACTGATAAAGAATTCCACAGGCTCATAGCCGAACCGAATCGCGCGTTCGTTCTCCTGCCGGCCTTCCACAATGAGAATCCCTGCTTTCTTGCGCTCGCTGTTCTTGGCAAGCAGTCTGCTCAGTTTTTTGATCTTTTCGTTTTGTACGCTTTCAATCGTCATGGTAACCGGCTGATTCTATAAGTTCATCGGACTGTTCCAGCATCTGTTGCGGAATGTTCTTTTTGGCCTTTGCGCCGAGTGACCTCAACTTCTCGGTTTGGCGAATAAGGTTGTCGTTCCCGGCACCCAGTTGCTTGTAGGCCGCGTCGTAACCGGCTTGAGCACTTTCCAAACTTCTGCCGACCTTTTCCATATTTTCCAAAAATCCGACAAATTTATCGTAAAGTTTGCCACCGCGTTCTGCAATTTCCAATGCATTTCGGTTTTGGTCTGCGCGCTTCCAAACGTCTGAAATCAGTTTCAAGTAAGCGATAAGGTTCGTTGGGCTGAGGATGATGACATGCTTTTCGTAAGCATAGTTCCAAAGGTTTTCACCGTACTGAACGGCCGTAAGGAACGCCGGTTCTACCGGAACGAACATGATCGTAAAATCCAGCGCGTCGCTCAGATTGTCGTAGCGCTTAGTCGCGAGGGTGTCCACATGCCGTTTGACAGCAATGATATGATGGTCTAAATTGCGTTTCCGGTCGTCGTCATTCTCAGAAGAACACATCCGCTCGTAAGCGTTCAGAGAAACTTTGGAATCTATAATGACAAGCTGATTGCCGGGAAGCCGCAAAACGAAATCGGGACGCAATTGCTGACCGTTGTCGTTTTTCATGCTGTATTGCGAGTAGTATTCCCGTCCCTTTGTCAGTCCTGAATCTTCCAAGATTCTCTCCAAGATCATCTCGCCCCAGTCGCCTTGCAGTTTTGTCTGGCCTTTCAGCGCAGCCGCCAAATTGTTTGCTTCTTCGCTGATGCGGTTGCTTTGTTCCATCATCAGCTTTATGGTGCTGTTCAGGGCAAAGCGTTCTCGTGCTTCGTTCTCATAAACTTCGTTTACACGCTTGCGGAAACTGTCGATGTTTTCACCCAACGGCTTCAGCAAAGCATCCAACTTCGACTGATTTAACGCAGTGAACTTATCCGATTTTTCTTCGAGAATTTTATTGGCCAAATTCCGGAACTCAAGCTTGGCCGTTTGCTGCATTTGATTGATTTCTTCTTTCTGAGTAGTCAGCAGTTCCTGCAATTTTGCGAGCTCTGCCTGCAAACGGATCTTGTCGGTAAGGATGACTTGTTTCTCTTCGGCGAGGTCTCTCAAATTGTTTTCGAGCAAAGAAATGCGGTGTTTTTCTTCCGTTAAAGCTTCGTTTAAAAGAAGATTTCGCTCTGATGTTTTTACGCATTCGTCGCGAGCATCTGAAAGCAAGTCTGCCTTCCGTTTTGTTTCTGCGCGCTCGTTTTCCAGCTGCTGCTGCAATTCCTTGGCGAGTTTCTGCGCATTTTCAGATTCTGCCGTGCTACGGATGTAACACATGTTCAGCTCGTCGAATCGGGCACGCGGCAGAAGTGTCGATTTCAGATAAAAATATGCCGACAATGCGCCCAGCGCAATGCCGATTGTGATGCAGGCAACAATGTAAACAACCATCCGTCAAAAGTAAGAAATAAGATGATGGCGCGCAGTGTTATCAGTTAAGTTGCCAAAACGCCCAAGTTGCCACCACGCCGAAAGTAGCCCACAGAAAGGCCGGAATCAGATGGTAAACCGCTGCCATGGAAACCCGGCGGCTGCGCAGCAAGAGCAGCGATACGGCAATCCATGTGAAAACCATAATCAGCGCCGCCAAGTCCAATTCCTTAAAATTGAAGAAAATAAAACTCCACGAAAAAGCCAGCACCATCATTACGGTAAATGCGGTCAGAGCTTGCGTGCGCTTCGGGCCTTTCTTGGCGGTCAGCAGGTGGTAAAGCGCACCGCCCATCCCTGCAAAAGAAAGAAACCACGCCAATTTATACAGCCAGTTCGGCGGCTCGAAATACGGTTTATCCAAATCGTAATACCAAATTTTTATGTCGGAAGTGGTGTAATGGTCTGCAATGAAACCAATGATAAGGGTAAGCGCCACGCAGCCCAAATAGTATGTCCGGTTTATTTTCTTCATCATCATTTAAATTAGTGTTAAGCCTTAACGACCGAAACGGTAGTAAGATTCCAGCGGATGGGTTTCTCCGCGCAACATTGCCGATATCATTTCCATGCCAATAACGGAAAAGGTGATGCCGTTTCCGCCGTAACCCAAAACAAAGTAAGAGTTGTCGAAATCTCGATGGCGGCCTATGTACGGCAGGCTGTCGTTGGTCTCGGCGAAGGTTCCTGCCCAAGCGAAGTCCGTGTAAAAATCGTCCTCGGGCAGAATTTTCTTCAGATAACGGCGCAATCGGTTTTCTTTTTTATCCAAAAGTCGGTCTCGCTTGTAGGCGTTTTTGAAGCGTTCGTCTTCGCCACCGATGAGTATTCTGCGGTCAGCCGTTGTACGTATATAATGGTAAGGTTCAGAAGTATCCCAAATCAACAGCTTTTCCAGCGGGCCGCAATCATCTACAAAGCGCTCACTGATAATGGCATAGGTGGACATCAGAGTAGCGAAGTTTTCCTTAATCATCTCGGTGGCCTCGTAGCCTGTGCAATAAATAATTCGTTTCGCCGCAATGCGTTTGCCCGTCGTGGTTTCTGCAATGTTGTGGTTGTCACGGTAATGAACTTTCTTCAGTTCGGTTTTATCGTAGACGCGCAGGCCGCGCTTTACATTGAAGTTCAACAGTTCGTAAGCAAACCGATAAGCGTCGATGCTTGCCGCGTGTTCAGATAGGATTCCGCCGAAGGTTTTCTGCAGATGAAAGCGGTCGGCAATTTCCTCGGCGTTCAGCCATTCCACTTGGAAACCGTATTTCTTCAGCGTTTCATATTCTTTTTGCAGCCAACGCACATCTTTGCGCGCCGCAGCAAAGCGCAACGCTTTTTTCTTTTCGAAGCCTGCTTTAGAATCTATTTCATCTGCCAATGAACCGATGCGCTCTATCGCCTTGATACCGGCGCGGAAGCTGCCCACTGCGCCGCCTTCGCCCACCAACGGAATCAACTCGTGCAGAGGTTTGTCGGTTTCATATTGCAACATGGCGGTGGTGGCGGCCGTGCTTCCGTGTGCAATTTCTCTGCGGTCCAGCAATACGGTTTTATAGCCATCTTCCATGCATTGATGCGCAATCAGGCTGCCGGTGATGCCGCCGCCGATAACCAAGATATCGCACTCCAAATCTTTTTTCAGAGACGGATAAGATTCTACAATGCCGTTTACTTCTGCCCAAAACGGGCGGTTGGATAAAAGATCCATTCTGTCTTAATCGTTTATTTTTAGGAAGGTTTTTGCCAGTTCGATCATCTTCGGATCACCGGTATATTTATTTTTCTCGTCGGACAATTTAACGGTGGGCGTCCATTCATTGTTGATGCCCAAAACGCCGGTCAGTTTCATAACGATATTCATCGGCGTCAAGCCCACATCATTGGTGAGATTGGTGCCGATACCAAAAGAAATGCCGATTTTCCCCTGAGTGGCAGCAGTAATCTCTGCCACCTTTTCGGGGTTCAATCCGTCGGAGAAAATAATGTATTTGAACAAGGGATTGATGCCGTTCTCTTGGTAATGCTTGATCGTACGTTCTGCAAACTCTATGGGATCTCCGCTGTCGTGCCGCACGCCGTCAAAAAGCTTTGCGAATTTCTTGTCGAACTGTTGAAAGAAAACTTCACTGGTATAGGTGTCCGACAGTGCCACACCCAAGTCGCCACGGTAAACATCTACCCAATGCTCCAGAGACAAGGCGTTTGCCATTTTGAAACCAAACTCTGCCGCGTGAAACATAAACCACTCGTGCGCATGCGTGCCGATGGGTTTTACACCGTATTCCATAGCCATGTGCACATTGGACGACCCGATGAAGGTAGAAGGTCGGGCGTGCACCAAAGTGTCCATCACCAAATGATGCACGGCATACGAATGGCGGCGGCGCGTACCGAACTCGGCGAACGGTACGCCCAAATCTGAGAATTTCTTGGATTTCTGTAACGTCTTACGTACAATCTCTTCGTCGCTCTCTCGCGCATCGCCCGTCATTTTATAATAGATTTCGCTGATCAGTGAAAGCAGCGGAACTTCCCACAAAATGGTTCGGTACCAAAGCCCCGTAACCGAGACTTTGAGATCGGTTCCGTCTTGTTCTATATCCACCTCGGTAGGATCGTATCGGTAGCCGGCCAAGAAATCTATGTAGGGCAAATCCAAATAAGGACAAGTGATTTGCAGATAATTTTTTTCCGCAGGCGTAAGCTTCAGTTTGGCCATATCGTCTACGGCTTGGCGCAGAGCACCGGCAAAGCCTTTTGGGAATTCGTGCTTGCCTCGGTTGATAAATTGGTACCTGACTCTGTTGCTCGGGAACATTTTTACCACGGCGCATTGCATGGTTATTTTATAGAAATCGTTGTCGAGGATGGAAACGAAATGTGTATTATGATCCATGGGATTCATCGGTAGTTTATTGATAAAGATACAACCTCTGCCGGCATCGGGCCAATCGGGGAATTATTTCTTGATGAGTTTAAAGCTGCGCATTCCCGCCGCGGTTTTTACCTGAAGCAGATATAAGGCAGGTGTGAGATTGCTTGTGTTTATTTCTATGGTATTGCGCTTGTGCATCAAGATCTTTCCGCTCATATCATATAAGGTATACTCCAGAACTTTATCACGCAATGAAAAAATTGTGGCACGCTCTGCCGCAGGATTTGGATAAATATACATGCGTTCTTCGGCAGTCGTGTCTTTTGTTCCCAAAGCGTTGTAGAGGTCGAAAGGCTCGCGGAAAAGCGAGAGTTCGATTTCATAACCCAAGGTTCTGCGTCGGATAAAGGCTTCGCAAGTATAAGTGCCGAAATCTTCTTTCTTCAGTTTGTTAAAGGATAATTTCTCGGCAGTACTTCCTGTAAACTGATCGTAATCGCGGTACCATCTGAATTGATAGCCTGCCAATGATGATAGGCTTTGGTTCAGTGTAAAGGCTTCGCCCTCGGGCACGGTAGCGCTCCCGGCAACGTCATAGCGCTGCGGCGAGTAATAAAGTTCCGGGCTCTGTTGAGAGTTTACGAAGAAGCGCTCTATATCTGCCAAACTGTATCGGTTGTTTCGCAGGTCGGTTACCGTCGGCAATTGCATCGGAATGCTGCCTGAAAGTTGATTGCTATACAGTGTGAGAATCGCCAAAGATTTTATTGATTGCAGCTCGGCAGGAAAAGCGGTGAAACGGTTGTTGT
>RDDY01000316.1 GCA_003852805.1 Chryseobacterium sp. | reverse complement strand
TCGTATCGGTTTTTCAACATCAGCAGAGCTTCGCTCTTGGCTTTTACGGTATCGCCGCCGGGCTGAATCCAAAAGCGTACCTCCATATTATATACGCCTAAGTTCTGTTTAGACACGCGTACGGTGGTTTGGTCTTGCAGATCGGTCAGCGTGAGACCTTTCACCACTTCTGCGGTTATATCTTTTATCTTTTGCAAATCCTCGGTGTCGGGAAATTCCAGGTCGAGGATCACACGCCGGTGTTGCGACGCGGTGAAATTGACGAAGGGTGAAGTGAAGATCAACTGATTTGGCACAAAGGTTTTGCGGCCGTCGTCGGTGATGATCTTCGTTGTGATAAAACCGATTTCCTGTACGGTGCCCGAAACATTGTTGATGGTAACGTAGTCACCCACACGGAAAGCATGGTCCACACCGACCATCACTCCGGAGAAAATACTCGATACCAAATCCTTCAACGCCACGCCGGCAATAATACCGACTACGCCCAGAGAGCCGAGAAGCGTCATGAGCACGCTGCCTAAGCCCAAGATCTCCAGCGCCAAAAATGCGCCGACAAAAATGAACAGATACTTCAGAATGCTGAGCAATGTATCTGCGGTCCGCTGTTGCCGCGTTTTCGGTGATATCTTATGGATGACCTTCAGCAATATCTTACTGAAGTAATGGCTGAATGTATAAAACACAAAGAAAACCAACAGCGCCACGGCAATATTGGGCGTCAGTTTCAAGAACTTGGTCCACCACTTGGTCAGCGTGTTCTCAATGATTTCAATATAATTCATAGGTAGTTTTCATTAAAAAATGCAGAAGTCCCGAAGGCTTCTGCATTTCTGTTTTGTAAAGTTTCGCAGGATTATTGCTGGTCTCTCAGAGACGCTTGCGCTGTTCGGGTAGGAAGGTAAATGCTGAAACCAACCCCGAGGTTTAGGTCACCATTACCACTCTTGTTGCCACCGCCAACGTAACCGTCAAATTTCAAAAGACCTTCTACACTCACGTTTGGTGTAATGAAGTAAGCGTATCCTGCACCGATGCCTAATTTAACACCATTGGTAGAATTTTTTTCGCCTACCTCTTCATTTTTACCACCAAAGCCTGCGCTACCCTCTGCGAAGAAACGACCGTGGTTCAAGAGACCATCGATCTCGTTGGTGTTGAAATAGTAACGAGTAAACGGAGCGATTGACCACGTGGTTTCACTTCCGTCAGCGTATTTTACATCAACGCCCGCTCCAACTGCCCAATTATCTTTAACAAAATAAGCAGCTTTCGGGCTTAAATCAATGGTAAATGGTTTCGTAAATTGAATATTTGCTACGTGGCCGCCAACCAGCCAGTTGCCTTCTTGAATCTGTGCGTTCGCCGTTCCTGCCAGTGCGATTGCTGCAAAGGCAGCTCCTAATACGAGTTTTTTCATGTTTTTAATCTTTAACAGTTTAAATTATATTTGATGTGAAACAAAGTCGTTTATTTAACGGATTATAGAATCACGAAAAATCAGAAGCCTTTGTTGTTACCTGATTTATCAAATACTGTGCCCCAACCCGGGAGCATGATTAAAAACAGTTAAAATTTTAGCGTTCACGTACCGGCAATCTCTTGCAGTTCCAGCCACCTTAGTTCGTGGCTTTCAAGGGATTGTGATATTTGTTCCAACTCTGCGGAAAGTTTTGAAATTTGTTCGTAATCGGTTTCATTGTTCAGTTTCGCCAGCAATAAATTCCGCTTCTCTTCAAGCTCGGGCATCTCTTTTTCTATGGTTTCCAGCTCTCGCTCTTCTTTAAAAGAGAGTTTGCGTTTGCGCTCCCTCGGTTCCTCTTTTACTTTGGCGGGCTCAGCCGGTGCAGACTTCACCGCTGTGTCGACCTGCTTTTTTTTCATTTCCCGGTACTCGGTGAAATTGCCCGTAAAATCGCGGATCTTACCTTCGTCCTCAAACGCGAGAACATGATCTACAATGCGGTCCATGAAATAACGGTCGTGCGAGACGATAATCAGGCAACCCGCGAACTGTTGCAGGAAGTTCTCCAAAACGGTCAGCGTCGGCAAATCCAGATCGTTTGTCGGCTCGTCGAAAATAAGAAAGTTCGGATTTTTGAACAGTACCGACATCAGATGCAGACGCCGTTTTTCGCCACCCGACAGTTTGGAGATAGGCGAGTACTGCGTATGATCGTCGAACAAGAACAAGCGTAGAAACTGCGACGCAGAAAGGCTTCTGCCGTTGGCCAGCGGATAAAACTCTGCAATGTCTTTGATGAAATCTATCACGCGTTGGTCTTCCTTGAAATCAGGACCTTTTTGCGAGAAATAGCCGAAGCTGATGGTTTCACCGGTTTCTATCTCGCCGCTGTCTGCGGGCTCTATTCCTTGGATGATATTGAGCAAGGTCGATTTTCCCGCGCCGTTCTTGCCTACAATGCCGACTTTTTCACCGCGTTGAAATTGGTAAGAGAAATCATCCAAGATTACCTTGTCGCCAAAGCTCTTGCTGATGTGCTTAAGCTCCAATATTTTATTGCCCAGCCGTTGCATTTCAAAATCCAGTTCCAGACCTTGGGTAGAGGTGTCCTGCTTGGCCACTTTCTCGGTCTCGTAAAACGCATCGATTCTGCTTTTTGACTTCGTGGTACGCGCCTTGGGCTGACGGCGCATCCACTCAAGTTCGCGTCGATAGAGATTCTGCGCCTTGTCTATGGTAGCGTTCAGGTTTTCCTCGCGGATGGCTTTGTTCTCCAGATACTGCGCATAAGAGCCGCGGTGCAGGTACAGCTTTCGGTCTTCCAGTTCCCAAAGGGTATCGCAGACGGCGTCTAAGAAATAACGGTCGTGCGTTACCAGCAGCAGCGTGATCCGCGCTTTGCTCAGGTATTGTTCCAGCCACTCCACCATGTCCACATCCAAGTGGTTGGTGGGTTCGTCCATAATCAATAACGTGTGTCGGTGTTCCGCTCGGGTTTCCGTCAACAGTTTGGCCAAGGCCACGCGTTTTACCTGACCGCCCGAAAGCTTTCCCATGGCAACCGTGCGGTCGTTGATTTTCAGTTGAGAAAGGATCTGCGCCATTTCGTTTTCAAGGTCCCAAGCCTTGTGCAATTCCATCTCGGCAAGGGCGGTTTCCATTTCGGCGGGATTGCCGGTTTCCAGCGCGCGGTGGTAATTTTTGAGCGCCACGATGGGCGGACTGTCCAAAGTCATAATAAACTCTTCTACCGAGAGCTTCGGGTCAAAGTCGATCTCTTGGTCGAACAAAACCACCCGGATGTCCTTGTTGACGAATACGTTGCCACTGTCTGCCGTTTCGCGTCCCATCAATATTTTCAAAAGAGTGGATTTGCCCGAACCGTTCTTGGCTACAATGGCAATCTTGTCGCCCTCATTGACGGTGAAAGAAATGTCCTCAAACAATGTGCGGATGCCGTACGACTTGGTCAGATTCTCGGCCGTAATGTAATTCATGGAAATAAAAGCTTCAACGGCAAAAATACGGAATTAGCGGTAGCTGCTGTTTCGGGATAAACTGTCGACCGTTAAATGGTCTCAGGTCAATTTTTAGTGGCCTTTAACAGCGGTTGGGCCGTTACCCAAACGGCGCGTTTTGTGAAAAACTATGATTTCCGCTGCCTGCGCTGTACTGCCTTAAGACAAAATTAACAGCGATGGTTTTTCATTTAACGAAACCTTAATAGAGAAAAAGACGCCGATTTAGAAGATTTGCAAAAAACTTTTCTCTATGAATAAACTCTACTTCCTGGCGGCCGTGACTGCCGCAATGTGCTCAAACGCTCAGACCATCACGGGCAGCATCGTTTCAAAATCAGACCAACAGCCAATTGCGTATGCGCGCATCGGCGTCGAGAATGAGGAAATTGGCAGCATTGCCGATAAGGACGGTAATTATTCCATAGACCTGACGGGCATCGACAGAGGCAAAAACATCAAAGTGGAAGTAGGTGGCTACGACGACTTCCGGGCGAGTGTTGCTCAATTTGCGAGAAGCAATCGCCAACGCATAGAACTGAGCGACGGGGTGCGCGAGATAGAAACGGTGACCTTGGATGCAAAGAAATTTGTGGAAAGAAACTGGGGCAGTACCACCAAGACCCGCCGCGTGGTTTTCTCGGCGGTGCCCGAGCGCAATGTTGCGGGACGGTCGAAGGAAATGGCTGTGCGGTTCAAAACAAGGAAGAAAGTAAAGCTGCAGCGCATCAATCTGAATATCCCTTACTTCTCTGCCGATCAACCGGTGTTTGTGCGCTTCACCGTTTACGATGACGATTTAAAGCCTGTGCAAACGGCGGATTTGCAGGACGAGATCTCGCGCGATAAAATCAGGAACGGAACCTATACCTACGATGTCTCCGATAAGCATATCCGGCTGAAAGATAATTTTTATGTCGGCGTGCAACTTTTGAATTCCTTCAAAGGTGCTTTGTTCATCAGCGGCGCCGTCGGCGGAAACAAAACCATCTACCGCGAATACTTGGGCGAATGGAAGAAAGTCCCTGTACTGACACCTGCGCTTCATATAGATGTAAAGGTGGAAAAATAATTATTGATCGCCGTTGCATGCAACGGCCGGTCGTGCAGTTCCTTTTCAATCAGAAAAACTATTTCTAAATATTTAACAATGTTCTCCCGCAGGACCGAAACCGCTGTAGCGCCGATACAAGTTCAGATGCCTCCGGCATCACAAAGTCCGCTGTCACTACGAGGAACGAAGCAATTTCACCGCATCGAAAGGCTAATTTTAACTACCTAAATGGTGGTTTTTGTATTTCTTTTTGATCCCGGCGCCTTTGTCTCCCTTGCCGAGAAAGAAAAGCTTTGCGGACCTTGCGTTAAAACTTTGCGGTTAGAAGTCGGTGAAGCCTAGTTGCCCAGACACGACAAAGTGCGCGCCGTCATTGCGAGCGACGAAGCGATCTCACGTTGCGGCCAAGCTTAACTGCCTTATTGCCTTAAAGGTAAGAGCGATGAGTATCAAACCCTTGAGAGCATATAGAAATTTAAACAGCATTTTATTAATTTCTGTCACGCTCCAAATCTTGAAGCTTTTATTATTCCATTCTGAGGCGGTTCAGAACCCTGTCGCCACCGTTTATCACATTCAGATCTACCTTAGTACCGATGCCGTCTACAATTCCGTTCTCGGTAAACTGCCACATTAGCCATTCATCGGCAGGCGAGGGCGCAGGCACATCGTTATAGTTGGCCAGCCATAACGGATAGTCGGCAAAATCTTCCCGCAAGAAATCTTTGTAAAAATGGTAATAGGTGTAGAGGATAGGCTTTGCACCGTACGCATCCTCTACAATGCGGAGCCAAACTTTCAAGTCTTCAATGAATTGCTTCCTTGTTTTCTTACGCGGCAGTTTCTCAACATCCAAGACAGGGCGCAGATCGCCTGCGCTCAGCCTCACACGGAGCAGGTAGCTGTTGGCCTGCATCACGGGATCTTCATCGGGCCGGTAAAAATGGTACGCACCACGGATCAAATCGTTCGTGGCAGCTTTCTCCCAAAACTCGTCGAAATGTTTGTCGGCGGCGCGGTTGCCCATGGTGGCACGCAGCACCACGAAGCGGATGTCTATGGCGCCGTTGGCAATGTTCAAGGTTTTCCAGTCGATGTCTTCGCGCCGTTGGTAGTGAGAAATGTCGATGCCGAAGACATTGCCCGAATGGTCGTTGATAATACGGTCGATCCGTCGCTGCTCCCGCTCGGTGTTGGTCAATCGGTGGCGCTTTTTTTCCTTTAAATAGGTAGCGTAATAAAAGACGATCTTGTCTTTCAACACCACACCGGTCACCGCCAGGGTTAGCGTAAGGATCAGCAGCAGGATGCGTCGGCGCAGCATACGGGCGCGCCGCCGTTTTTTATGAATCCGTTTTTTTCGCTTTCCGGTTTTCTTTTTGCTGCTCATAGAAATTGTGCTGCAAAACTATCAAATCGGCACGATACCGAACCAAGCAATTTGACTACATTTGATGTTTTTTAATTGGGGAAGGATTCGGTGATTTTCAGAAAAACGAGGGATTGACATGAGAGAGAAAATTATCATTATTGGCGGCGGCTTCGCAGGGCTGCAATTGGCACGGAAGCTAAACCGTAAGGACAAGAAAGTAATTGTTCTGGACAAGGTAAACCACCACATGTTCCAGCCGTTGTTTTATCAGGTAGCGAGTGGCCGTATAGAACCGTCGAATATTTCATTCCCCTTTCGCAAGATCTTCCAACGTTCGCGAAACACCCAATTCCGAATGACGGAAGTCACAGAAATCAGACCCGAGGAGAATAAGGTCATCAGCCACGATGCCGAGTTCTCCTACGATAAATTGGTCATTGCCACAGGTTGCCACACCAACTTCTTCGGCAACAAACAGATGGAGGAGCTGACCTTCGGGATGAAAAATACCCAAGAGGCCGTAACCATCCGCAACAATGTACTGCTCACCTTTGAGAAATTAATCTTCGAGCGTCGCCGAAGCGATGACGCCAACTGGAACATCGTTATCGTGGGCAGTGGTCCCACGGGCGTAGAGATGGCCGGTGCATTTGCAGAAATGAAGCGCGATGTTCTTCCGCGCGATTATCCGCACATGAGCTTTGCCGATCTCAACATCATTCTCGTCAGTGGCACAGATATGCCTTTGGCTTCCATGAGCCATCAGGCGCAGGTTAAATCCGAGCAGTACCTGAAAGAACTGGGCGCCATTTTTATGGGCAATGAGAAGGTGATTGGCTACGATGGCGAAACGGTGCAATTGGAGAGCGGTAAATCCATTCCGAGCCGAAATGTCATCTGGGCGGCCGGCGTCACGGGCAATATCATATCGGGTTTGCCGCAGGAGGCCGTTTTCCACAACCGCTACGTGGTAGACCGCTACAACAGAATAAAAGGCTACGATAATATCTTCGCAGTCGGGGATGTTTCTTACATGGAAACGCCCAAATATCCGCAGGGGCATCCGCAGTTGGCAAATGTCGCCATCAATCAGGCGAAAAACTTGGGACGCAATTTGTCAAGAAAATCCACCGGTGATTGGAAGGAATTTGAATACATAGACCGCGGCTCCATGGCTACCATCGGCAAGCACAGAGCAGTGGTGGACCTGCCGAACCTGAAGTTCCAAGGACGGCTGGCGTGGTACTTCTGGATGTTCTTGCACCTGATGCTGATCTTGAGTGTCCGCAATAAAATCGCGATTTTCTTCAACTGGATGTGGAGCTACTTCAACAAAGATTCCTCGTTGAGGTTGATTATCATCGCTAACGATAAAAACAAAACCGAACAATGAGAATAGACATCATCTCGGCCGTGCCCGACCTGATGGAAAGTCCTTTCCGGACTTCAATACTGAAACGCGCCATGGAAAAAGGTTTGGCTGAGGTACATTTTCACAACCTGCGCAAGTATGCATTAAACAAATACGGACAGATAGACGACGCGCCCTACGGCGGCGGTGCGGGCATGGTACTGATGGTGGAGCCCCTCGACCGTTGCATTTCCGATTTAAAAGCCGAGCGCGATTATGATGAAGTCATCTACCTAACGCCCGACGGCGAGACGCTGAACCAGCGCATCGCCAATACGCTTTCCATCAAGGAAAATATCATCATGCTGTGTGGCCATTACAAAGGCATAGATCAGCGCGTCCGGGATATGCATATAACCCGCGAGATCTCCATAGGCGATTACGTGCTGACCGGCGGCGAACTGGCTGCCTGCGTTCTGGCAGACTCCGTCATCCGTTTATTGCCGGGCGTGTTGAACGATGAGCAGAGCGCACTGACAGACAGCTTCCAAGACAATCTCCTCGCTCCGCCGATATACACACGCCCCGAAGTTTACAAAGGTTTAAAAGTGCCTTCGGTGTTGCTGAGCGGCAATCCGAAGGTGATTGAAGACTGGGAACACGAACAGGCACTGAATATAACCCGCACGCGCAGACCTGATTTGCTGGAGAATAAATAAGTTTTTAAATAATAATTTGCTAAATTAGCAAATCAAAACACAAATGTAACCTTATAAAGTAATAGCTTTTATACAGTGTTTTTTATGGAAAATGCAGCCAACGAGCTGGTTATGTTTTATAATGTAGAGAACCTGTATGAGCCTTGGGCGGTTTCGCGGCTGCGCGATTCGGCGCTGCGCAACAGGAAAAACAGAGGTTACTTCCAATACCGACACAAGCTGTCTCGGCTTTCCTCTGCAATCAAGCTTTTCGGGGATCAGTACGGCGCGCCGGCACTGATCGGCTTGGCCGAAGTTTCGGGCAGTCGCGTATTGCAAGATCTTACCGAGATGCCTGCGTTTGCGGGTCGCTATTCCTTCATTCACTTTCCCTCGGCGGACACGCGCCGGATGGATACCGCTTTGCTGTACGATCACGACAAAGTAGATATTATCTCCACCGATTTGATTTCGGGCGATCCGGGCGCTGAGCCTACGCGCGACATACTATGTGCCGAACTGCTGTTGCACGGTATCTCTGTCTTGGTTGCGGTCTTGCACCTGCCGTCGCAACGCGATCGGAATAAAAAAGCTTCATTGCGCAGAGTTCTTCTGCAGTCTCTAAAGGAACGGATTCGTCAATACATCGACGGCAATCCCGGCGGTAAAATTATCGTCATGGGAGATTTTAACGAGAATCCGGATTCCGCATTAATGGAGGATTTCCTTTCCTTCAGTCATAATGAAATAAAAATAATAAATCCTTTTACGGCTTTATACAATAAAAAAAAATATTCTGCGTTTTACAGGCGCGAAGGATTATTATTCGACCAAATCATCCTGTCGGATAACTTTTTTTCATCCTCCGGTGACGCAATTTTTACAGAAGCGGATGTTTTTGCGTCACCCCGGCTGGCAGAACGTGGAAAAAAAGGCTATAGGCCATTCAGAACCTTTGCGGGGAGTCGGTACCTCGGCGGGTACAGCGATCACTTTCCCGTATGGGCTTCTCTGCGTTTTATAGGCTCGCATTAATTTTTTTAACAACACAAAAACTAAACAACAGATACCAATGAAAAGTCTTTCGGACGATGCGTATCATCTTGATGCGGTAGATAAAGAAATTATCTACATGCTGATGGACAACGCCAAAACCTCATTGGCTCTTATTTCGAGCCATGTGGGGATCTCCACTACTGCGGTGCACCAACGCATCAAGAAACTGGAGCAGGCAGGGGTGATTGAGAATTCTGTCTCGTTCCTGA